>JBMFSA010000005.1:0-30552 GCA_049967795.1 Candidatus Micrarchaeia archaeon
CAAGGAAGTTGATAGTGAGGAATTTGCGCATGCCCTTGGAAAAAAGATAAAAGGAAGATATATGAAAATTGTAAGCTATTACTCTATTAAGAAATAATAGTTTCCTTTTATTCTGTGTTTTTTATTTTTTATTTTGTGTTTTATTATTTCTTTGTTTTTGGTTCTGCTTGTGTTTGAAGATTTGGCTTTAAGTACTCTTCTTTTACTTCTACTTTACTTATTTCTTTGAGATATGTAAATATACCCGCAATCATTTCTGCTTTTGCAACAAAATAGTCTGCATTTTTGCTAACAGAATCATTAAATGATATAACCGCATTGCTATTATTTACTTCAATCTTTGATGGCTTAATATTATACATCTCGGCAATTCCTTCAATCTTTTCATTAATTGTCTTGAGCTGCTTCACTAGCGTAACTTCATATATAAGCTTCTTTCCGGCAAGAGGGTGATTTGCATCAAGCACTACCCTTCCTGAGTTTACGCTTTTTACTATCATCCTTGTATTATCTACATCTACACTCATTCCAGGATAAGGGTTAATATTTTGGCTCTTAAGTTTTGATAATGGAACAACATATACAAGGCTCTCATTCCTCTCTCCAAATGCGTCCTTTGGCTCAAGCTCAATCTTCTTTGTCTCATTCTCCTTCATATTTTTCAGAGCATCATTAAGCCCTTTGATTATATTATTTGAACCTAATATAACTACACTCTGATTATATACTATTTTATCATCGTATATATTTGCTTTTTTAGCAACATCTTTATTTGTTGTATAAATAATCTCATTTGTTGCTGCGTCCCACATTGTATAGTCTATCTTTAGAAAG
Source organism: Candidatus Micrarchaeia archaeon (assembly GCA_049967795.1). Lineage (GTDB taxonomy): Archaea > Micrarchaeota > Micrarchaeia > Micrarchaeales > Micrarchaeaceae > JAJZYD01. The sequence continues at coordinate 835 of JBMFSA010000005.1, forward strand.
TCTCCATCATTGAAGCTCATTTTATTACCTATTTTTATTTTTAAATATAATAACAATAAAATTTAATAAATTTATAAGTAAATTGCAAAAAAATAAATAATATATCTATTATAAAAATATAAAAATATTAGTATCAAAAGGCACTATTAAATAAATATAATAAATATATATCTATTCTAAACATATCTATTATATTCCATCATAATTAAAAATATAAGCTTGCATGAACTTAAAATTCTTAGTTAAATAAGAAGAGTATAATAATATAATTTACAAAATAAAAATAAGAAGTAAATAGAAAATAAATAATAATTAATAAAGGTGTTTATTTGAAAAAAGAAAAATTAAAAATGATATTAAGTTCATTATTTGTTGTTATAATATTTTTAAGTGCATATGCCGCATTTGGCAATCCTACTGCAGCACCAAATAAAGCAAACAATTCAAGCAATATAACAAATAATAGTAAAGTAAAAACTTTTCTTTTGTCTGAATCAATTAATGGAATCTTATCAGGATATCCAAACAGTGTTGGGCTGAACATTAATTTAAGTAAAGTTAATAATATAAGCAGCAGAGCTGAATTGAGCAGTATAGTAGGCAATGAATTAGCAAATATGATGAGCAGTAATGAAATATCAGAGTATCAAGAAGCATCAACAAACGGGACTCTTTATACTATCCTTTTATCAAACATGAGTGCATATCAATTCCAACAAACAATAATAGGAGATGTAAAAAATGCATTGAATAGCAGTAATATTATCAATAAAACAAGTATAATTAATACAATTAATTCTATAATTATAGTAAATTCAACAGCTTATGTTATGCTGCCATCAAATATAACATTTGGAGCAGGCTTGCAATCAATAAAAATTAAACCGCCAATAACGAGTAAATCAATATCAATAGCACCATTATTACCGATAGGTACAAACATACCTTTGAATGTACTTACTGTTGTAGATCAATATGGAAATATTTATAACAATAACTTTAAAGTAAGTTATATTTAGTATATAATAAATAATTGAAAAGAAAAATAAAAAGTAAATGTGATATGTTGGACAGCAATATTAATGATTTGAAAGATAAAATAAAGAAGTATGCTATAAAAAATGCCATTGATTATGGAAAGGCTAATGCTAATAGTGTATTCGGAAAAATTGTCAAAGATTATAAGAATATGCCTTTGAAGGAATTAAGCACAATTGTAAATGAAGTTGTTGCAGAGGTCAATGCGCTTTCAAAAGATGACCTAAATAAAGAATATAAAAAATATGAAAAGGAGTTTGAAGTTTATGAAATGAAAAAAGCAGAAGAATCAAAGCCCAAGTTGTTTATAGAAGGCGCAGAGAAAGGCAAGGTAATAACAAGATTTCCTCCAGAGCCTGGTGGCTTCATACATATAGGCAATGCAAAACAAGGCATATTGAGTGATGAAATTGCAAAGATGTATGATGGAAAGATTTATCTTTATTTTGATGACACAAACCCTGAAAAATGCAAACAGGAATTTGTAGATGCAATAAAAAGGGATACAAGCTGGCTTGGAATAAAATTTGCAAAAGAATATTATGCCAGCGACTTCATAGAAAGAATATATGAATATGGAAAGAAGCTAATTGAATCTGGCAATGCATATGCGTGCTTGTGCAGCAAAGAGGAGATAAAGGAGAATAGATTCAACAAAACAGAATGTAAACATAGAAATCAATCTGTAGAAGAAAATTTAGGACTCTTTAACGATATGCTTGCAGGCAAATATGATGAAGGGCAAATAATAATAAGATTAAAAGTAGATATGAAGGCAGATAATGCAACAATGCGCGATCCAACTATTTTTAGAATAAAGAAGATTCCTCATTATAGACAAGGAACAAAATATATTGTGTGGCCCACTTATCACATCAATACATTGATTGTTGATGCTTTAAATGGAGTTACTGATGTAATAAAAAGCAAAGAATATGAAATATGGGATCAGCTGCATAAAAAATTATTGAAGTTGATGAACCTTCCAATTCCAAGAATACATTATGAAGCAAGGCTAAGAATAAAAGGAACAACAACTGCAAAAAGAGATATGAGGAAGTTCCTGAGTGAAGGATTGATAAAAAGTTGGGATGATCCAAGGCTCGTAACAATCATAGCATTAAGAAGGAGGGGAATTCAGCCAGCAGCAATAAGGGCATTTGTATTGCGCGCTGGATTCAGCCTTACTGATAGCATTTCTGATATGGCTGCACTGCTTGCAGAAAACAAGAAGATTATTGATCCAATAGCAAAGCATCTTTTCTTTGTTTCAAAACCGATAGAAATAAACACAAACTATGAAGGAGATGCACATATAAAATTATATCCTAAAAGCGATGTAGAATTCAGGAATTATAGAATAAAGAAAAGCATATTAGTAAGCAGAGAGGATTTAGAAGGTTTAGATGAAGGAAATGCAATAAGGCTTAAGGATTTAATTGATATAAAAATAAATAAAATAGACAATGTAAATGAAAAGATAGAAGCAGAGAGGATTGATGATGCAAAAGGAAGCAAGATTATACAATGGGTCCCAGCAGACAATTGTATAAAATGTAGAATTTTAATCCCGAAGGAGCTTATTGATGATAAAGGAAATTTTAATAAAGACAGCCTTGAAACAATTGAAGGATTTGTAGAGGGTTATGCAACAAATCTGAAAGTCCATGATATTGTTCAATTTGAGAGGTTTGGATACTGCATACTTGATGATAAAGAAAATATGCAGTTTATTTTTATCTCAAAATAAAAAATTCAAATAATATAAAAATAATTTATTTCATTTTTTAGTACTTCTTTTATTATTAAATTAATACCTAGGTTTTATGTCAATTATTTTACCATCTTTTACATAAACCGCATCGCTAGTTCCATCATCGTATCTCCTAAGCAAATGAAATCCATCAGTTAGCCTTCCAAATAATTTTTCATCAATTTCAAGTAAATTATAATCAACAATAGTTCTTGCTGCGTCTCCTTTCATAAGATTATCGTGTATCAAATCATACTGTGAAGCTTTTAGATAGATAGTATCTTTGTCAATATTGATATGAAGATTTCTCTCATTTTTAACATTTATTTTAAATGGAACACCAACAATCACTTTGCCACTTCCATAAAATATTGCAACACCTTCTTTGTTAGTTGCATCCTTCTCTTTTATTAAATTTTGAATAAGGCTGGCGTTTGATACAAAAAGAGAACTTGTGTATGAATTACCAACTATTGAAGGAAGTTCAAGTGCATCCATTATATGAAATGATTCAATAAATTTACCAAATTCATTTAATTTAAATTTACCACTTTCACGGTCCTGCGCACCAACCTTACCAAGCCATTTCCAATAGTTATTTATATCAATATCTTCAGATATATGCTTTACAATTTCCTGCTCTTTATTGCCTTCAAATTCTCTAAACTTTTTGTCTATCAAAGCTGTAAATTTATTATATGATAAAGGATCAGGTCCAATATCCTCTCTTCTTTGAATTGCTTCAAAAACCTCCTTCTCATTATTTTTAACATAATGTTCAAATAGAAAACGTGAAAAATATATTGCCTGTTTTGGAAATGGCACGTGCGCAAGTAATACATTAAATGATTTAATATTTTTGCCCTGTTGCTTATATTTTTCTTCTATTTGCTCCATGACCTTTGCAGCACCATATACATAACCTCTTTCTGAAAATGTACCATACACTTTAGGTGTTCTTGCTCCAAATTTTGTAAAATCAGGAAAAGGCAAATTAAATGAGGAGAATCCAATTTCATAATCTATACTTTCAAGCTCTGGCTCTGTTGTTATCCAAGAAAGAGTTGTTGCGGCGCCTTGTGTTGTTTCAGCTTTTGGTGCTCTTTTTGGATCATAAACAGCAGTATCTGAAGTTATAACAATAGCAGATTCGCTCCTTCCAAGCTTATCTGCAAGTGCAACTCTAGACACTGCATCAGTAAGGGCAAGACCACCGCCAGCGCAGGCAAATGTCACCTGCTTTATTTCTGCTTTTTTCAATATTTCTATAAAAACACGATATTTTTTCTCATCTTCATCAAGCAGTTTTGAATATAATATGGAAAATGCTGCACTTAATTCTGGTCTGCTTGGATCATCATTGCTTTCAGTTGCATAATAAATTGTCTTTGGCTGCTCATTAATGAATTTATTATATAATTTTTCATCATCAGCAACACTTTTTATAAAATCATAAAATACATCAGCAACCATTGTAAGATTACTTACTGAAAATGAAGGGAGCCTTATCTCTTTAAAACCAAGGCCTTTTATTATTTTATCAGGTTCTTCATTCAAAGCTAAGCCAAGCTCCTTATAGTCGAAAGCAGTCTTTGGTGCTAAAATTGAGAGAAAATTTATTCCAACCTCTTTATTTTTACTCTCTTCTATGTTTATACTCTTTTCCATATTTACACCATAATTTACAAAAATTTAATATAGTATATTAAGTAATCTTTAAAAAGACGAACTTAGATTAGACGTTTAACGTTTAAATGATTAGTACAATAATATAAAAATATATTAAAATTTAAATAAAAATATTGATAGCAAAATTACAGATATTATTTTTTCTGCTCCTCTTTTACATTTTCTTTTGTATTTTCTTCTACATTCCCAGCTATCATGCTAAAATCAATTGTGCTAAGCTCATTCTTCGCCCTCTTTAACGATAGGGGTTTGCTTCCATGCTTCTTTGCATATTCACATTGATATCTTATATAATGCTCATTGATCTTTGTATTTGGATTGACGCGCTTGCACATCTCAATATATTGCTCAATCTTTGCAGATGCATCGCCAACATCCATATTCTTTATATTAATAAGATATGGGGCTAGAATTAGATTTACAGTTCTATGCCTGCAATCAGGTATTGGTACACTCATTAACCTTTCAATCCATCCGTACTCCCTTCCTCCTTTGCTTGTATACGTGCGCTCGCTTACAATCCTAATACTTTTTGATGCATCAATTACTTCCTTTGGTATATTTGATTTTATAGGAAGCTCATTTTCAATACTCTTCATCATTACTTCTTTGAGCACTGTTATTGCTTGATGCTTGTCTAGCTCAACATAACCTTTTGAAAGATTGAAGTTGGCCATTGCATAAGCCTCATCATTAGGTGTATTATTAAGATAATCTATATAATAGATCTTGAATATATCTTTATCATTAATTATTCTAATGCTCAATTCATTCCCCACCTTCTCTATATTATAAGGGGAATCAAGCTCCATAGCAGATGCAGAACGTTCAGCAACTCCTTCTGCAAATTGTGGTATAAAAGAAGGAATTGCGCTTATCATCATTTTTGAATATACATATCCTATTATATAATCAATCTTTGCTTTTCTATAACCTGTATTGTAGAATTCTATCCTCTTTCCTTCTTTTCCTCTTCTTGAATTAATATTTTTCAATAATTCTTCAATCTGGGCTTTCGATGTTGATATGTAAAATGGATCAATATGGTTGATATTAAGCTCTGCAATAAGTGCTTTTGCCTCTTTGCTGAAAGGATACTTAAATGCAAAGTCTATACTATTATCATCCATATATACACTATTTCTGCATAATAAATAAATTTTAAATAAAATTATAAAATAATATTAAAAATAATATTAAAATAATATTAAATAAACTAATACTTATAATAAATTATTATAATAAATATTTATTATATTTTACTAATTTATATTAATCTATTAACTTTGAGGCTGCTATTTCTCAATATATTAAAAACAATAAAATTGCAAAAATAATTTAAATTTTTCTTGTTATTTTTTATTATAATATAATAAATGGTGAGAATATGGTAAGAGGAAAAGAGCTTGTAAAATTATCAAACAATAAGGGTATTGTCAGAAAATCTTATGAAGGTAAGATACTAAGCTCAAGTGTATTATCTGATAAGGATGGAAAAAATATAGTAAAAATAGAAGCAAGGACACATAAGACTAACGACAACAACAAATTTGAATTAAATATAATACCAAAAAAAGGGAAGAAAACAACATTTAGTAACTTCACTACTACAAATGATCTGATCAAAAGATACAAGAGTGAAATTGACAATCTTATAAAAAAAGGGTATAAGAAGGTTGCAGAAGAAAACTATTTTGAGGAGTCAAAAAGTATATTCTATTCATCAAACAAATGAAAGTATACCTTATTTTTATTTTTTTGCTTTTATTTTTTTATACTTTTATTATATTTATAATTAATAGAATAGAGCAAAGCAATTTTTAGTAAATATATAGCTAATTAAAAATATTTGAAAATAGAAACATAAATTATAAATATCAGAAAAATAAACAGTTAAAGTGATTCTATGTTAACAATAAATAAAATAAATAATTATTATAATAACTTAAAAACAATAGGAAAACATTTAGAAGATGAGAGGTTACCTAACACTATCTCAAACATAGATAATAAACAAACAGTTATAAAAATAGTTGAAAGTAATTTAAAAATTCAAAATATAAATATACCAGAAAATTCTAATTTGAATAAATATAAAATTAGTGATATAAATTATACAGATGAAAAAATAAATTATATAATTAAGAAGTTAGATATTAAAGACCAGTTAGCCACTTTTAAATATATTTATACTAAAATTATTGAAAATTCAATAGATTTTAGAGAATATCCTTTATATTCTTATATCGCAGTTAGAATGGAGTATTTATCACATTTTTACAAAACTGAACTTGAATTTGCCAAAAATGATAAGGATATGAGTGAAGAAGAATTAAATAATAAGGATATTAAAAAATTAAATAAATTTTTAAAGATACTTGAAATGAGTGAAGAAGAATTCTTAAAAAATTATCCTGAAAAATAATTATTTCAAGAGAAAAATTATATCATTAAAAATAATTTATATATTTTTTAATTATAATTTTTTTATTTATTAAATAATTTATTAAATAATATATAGAATTTAATATAAAATAATAATTAAAATATAAAAATTAAAATATTTAAATTAAAAATTTTAGTCTGCTTTTATTTATATTTTTATTATTTATTATCTTTACTTCTACCTAACTTCTGATGCGCTTTGCCTAATTCTCTTCCCGCTAATGCCGCTAAAAGATTGAGCTCACCAGCAAGTACAGCAGCAGCTGTTATCTCACCAAGCTTTATTGAATTACTTCCTTCTGGCTGGCCCGCTCCAGATATACCCATTATAGATAGTGCTTCTTTTTGTGTTGGCAGTACCGTACCTCCCCCAACAGTACCAACTTCCAATGAAGGAAGTGTTGCAGATATATATAAACCTTCCTCCCTCTCTTCTGTAATTGTATAACCACCACTACTCTCAACAACCTGAGCAACATCCTGTCCTGTTGCCAAAAATATTGCAGCCACGATATTTGCGAAATGTGCATTGAAATGAGTCATACTACCAGCCCTTGCACTACCTATCCAATTCTTAATATAATTTAGATTGTGAATATCCTTCTTGTTTGCCTTAAACATTTTCTCCAACACTTCATTTGTAATTAATGCTTCTGCAATTACTGTTTTTCCTCTACCCTCTAATGAATTAATATTTGCAGGTTTTTTATCAGCACACATGTTTCCACTTACCGCAATAAGTCTGGCTCCATCAAAATTTTCTTCAATATAATTAGAAGCAGCTTCTGATGCAATTGTTGCCATATTCATACCCATTGCATCTCCAGTATAATATTTGAATCTAAGAAAAACATTGTTACCACTAACAGTTGTCTTTATACCTTCTAATTTGCCATGTGTTGTTGTACTCTCAGCTGCTTCTTTTATCTCTTTTTCATGTTCTGGAAGCCATTTTAAAAATCTTTCAACATCTTCTATAGAATTAAATGAAAAAACAGGTGCTCTGGCCATCCCATCATTTATTGTACTTATTTTTGCGCCACCACTTTGAGTTATAGCCTTTGCACCTCTATTAACACCAGCAATAAGTGCACCCTCTGTTGTTGCAAGTGGCACAAAAACCTCATTATTAATATACTTGCTCTTTATTTTTAATGGGCCAACAATCCCCATTGGAACAGTTATCATACCAATAACATTCTCAGCATTTTTATTGTAGATCTGTGAGTAGTCGCTTCCATTGATATTTATATTGTTGAGAGATGTATTTGTAAGGGATGCAATTGCCTTCCTCCTAATTTCTACCGCTTTATTTGGATCCACATACTTCTCAATCTGATACAGAGGCACTTCACCAGATATAATTTTCCTTAAGAGCTCATCTTCACTTACCTTATTTTCCATATTTGTTTTATTATTTTCATCCATATTCTCACTCCCTATTTTTTATCATTATAATATATTGAAAAAATGAAAAGCAATAAATTTAATAAAAATTAATAATCGAATGTTTGTGTTTCTATTTACATGTTGATGCTCTTCTTTCAATCTTATAATAATTTTTATTTTGATAGAATAAAGATAAATATTTATAAAAATATTTGTATATTTTAACCAAAAATTCGCTTATTGGCGTATGCCATAAAAGTATATATAAATATTATTTTGTATATTATTCTATTATATTTAATAATTAATTATATTTAATGGATTTAAATAAAGAGATTTAGAATAGGGTAAAAATAATTTAAAAGAATTACAACATTAAAGGAAATAGGGTCTTAAATTGAAAATGTAAATAGGTGAAAATATAATTTACTCACCTAATTGCAGCTTCATATTTAATCGTGTGGGTGATTTTATACAAATCTTTGAAGACTACGCAAATAAATTATTAGAGGATAATGGAATAAAAGTTCCAAAATACAAAATAGTTAATAGTGTAGAAGAAGCAGGCAACATATACTATTCTATAGGTTCAGAAGTAATTGTAAAACCTATAGGTATAAAAGGAAGAGGAAAACTAGGCTTGGTATACACAGCAAGAAGTAATGATGAAGTAATATCAGCAGTAAAGCAGCTCTTAAATAGAAAAGTTGATAATAATACAATAGTTGCTGCTATAGTAGAAGAAAAATTAGATACAAAAAAAGAATTTTATCTTGCTGTTGCTGTTGACACATCCTTAAGTAAGCCTGTAATTATAATAAGCAGCAATGGAGGTATAGATATAGAAGAAGTATCAATGAAAAATCCAGAATCAATAGTAAGAATTCCAGTTAATATAATAGAAGGAATAGATAGAAAGGAAATTGCACGATCACTACTTCGCATCGGTATTAATTCTGATGAATTATTTCTAGATACTATTTCAAATGTTTATTCGATATTCAGAAAATATGATGCAGAATTGGTTGAGATAAATCCCCTAATCCTAACTAATGATGATAGATTAGTAGCAGCCGACATTATAATAAACATAAATGATGATTCACTTCCAAGGCAAAAAGAAATTTTAGAATATTTTAAACAGCATGACAAGCGCAGTAATATTGAAAAAGAGATGGCATCAATGGGTTGGTCTTATGTTGAACTTAATGGTGATATTGGTATAATAAGTAGTGGTGCAGGATTGTGCATGTCAACGCTCGACTTAATGAAGATGTATGGAGGTAATCCTGCAAATTTCCTAGATATGGCGCAGGTTGATGGAGATGGCTTATATAAAGCACTTGACATGATGTCAAAGAATTCAAATGTCAAGACAATATTTATACATTTAGTTGCAGGACTTAATGATTGTGGATTAATGGCAGAAGGTATAAAGAGATTTATAGAAGAGCGAAATCCAAATATTAAAATAGTAACGAGAATTGTTGGAAATAATGAGGAAACAGGAGATAAAGTATTGAAATCTATAAATATAAATAATATTCATTCGATGGATGAGGCTGTTAAAAAAGTTGTAGAGGTGAGTAGAAATGGCAATATTAATTGATAAGGATACAAAGGTTGTTGTACAAGGAATAACAGGCACTGCAGGCAAGGCTCATACACGCACTATGCTTGACTTCGGCACAAATATTGTTGCAGGAACAAAACCCGGAGCAAGTGGAGAAACTGTTTATAATATACCCGTATTCAGCACTGTAAAAGAGGCTATTGAGAAGACAGGTGCAAATACTTCGATTGTGCTCGTACCCGCACAGTTTGCAAAGAGTGCTGCCATTGAATCAATTAATGCAGGTATAAAGCTTATTGTCATAGCACCAGAACATGTACCTATACATGATGTAATGGAAATAATTGAGAATGCAAAAAGGAAGGGGTGCACTATAATAGGGCCTAATACAGCAGGCATAATAGCACCAAGCTTGAAATGCAAGGTTGGATTTGTGCCAAATAGATATTATATGCCAGGAAGCATAGGGATTGCTTCGAGAAGTGGTACACTTCTTTATGAATTTGGCAACAGATTGACTTCAAATAATTTAGGACAGTCAACATGTGTCGGAGTAGGAGGAGATTCCGTAGTTGGGATGAGGATGGCAGACATAGTCAAGTTATTTGAAAAAGATCCAGAAACAAAAGTATCATTATTAATAGGAGAAGTTGGAGGTACACAAGAAGAAGAAGTTGCAGAGCTCGTTGCAAATGGAGTAATTAAAAAGCCAGTAGTCGCTTATTTGGTAGGAAAGTCTGCTCCAAAAGACAAAAGGATGGGCCATGCAGGAGCAATAATGCTTCAAGGCAAAGGAACAATTGAAAGCAAAATAAAAATATTAAAAGAAGCAGGAGTTGAAGTTGCAGACACAATGGAAGATGCAGTCAGACTCTTAAGGGAGCACATCTAATAAAATATTATGAAAAATAAATAAACCATTAATTATATATTTTTAATTGCGTATATATTGATTATATTGAATATTATTTATAATTTCAATCCATTAACAATATATACGCGGTGACTGCGTGGAGGATTATATTTTAAATGATCAAAACAGTAATTATACAAAAATTATGGATAAATTTTATGGGATGATTTCAAAAAAGACTGCTTTAAAAATTATGAAAGGAGAGTTATCAATCCAACCTGATGCTGATAATCAAAATATAATTGCAAAAGATACACAAAAAAACCAGTTAAATGATACAACAGATGTTAGAAATATAGTTGAATTCATAAACACACAGAGAAATAAAATAAAGGTCTTAAATACTACAGAAAATGCGCAGAACCCAGAATCATATATAGTAAATATTGAGGATGAAGTTTATAGAGTATTTAATTCTACTCCTACAAAAAACACCAAAATAATAAGGAGGACAATAGTATTGGGGCATGAGGGCAGCTCAATAAATTTAATAGTACACAACAAACTATCTGATTTTATTGATGTAAATGATATTGAAAGGGGTGATACTATATTGGTAAGGAGGGCGAAGCTTGACATCAAACAAGCAATGCTATTTGATCAAAAAAACACCATTATTTCAAAAATATCACCTTCAAAGCAAAAAACTTACTTGATATCTGAATTGGATGAAAATATGAAAGGGATAGATGTTATAGGAAGGGTCACAGAGATAAGCCCTATAAAATATGTTGCAGGGTTAGGAAACGAACAGATTGCAGTTGCAAACTGTATAATCAGCATGAACAAAGAATCAGTAAATGTATCATTATGGGGCTCTTCAGCACTTGCAACCGCTAAAATGAATCTGAATGATTATATAAAAATAGAATTTTGCAATGTGAGGAAGAAATTTGACAAACTTGAGGTAATTGCAAATGATTATTCAAGAGTATTAGTAAATAATATTCTTGCTCAACGAGTGAAAAAGGTAGAACAATGATAAATAATTCAACAATAGAAGTAGTAGATTTTGGATATGACAAGCTAAATGCGTATCTGAATATGGCTATTGATGAATCTCTTCTCAACTATGTTGTAGAAAAAACTATAACAAATAAATTAATTGTAAGAACATATGATTTCTCAAACCCCTCAATAATACTTGGCAGAAACGATGACATATCAAACATTAAAAGATTAGATAATCAGGGAATTTATGATATAACAAGAAGAGAAACAGGTGGCATGCCTATATATGTTGGGGATGAAACTTATGCTTATAGCATCATTGGAAATCTTTCGTTTTTAAAAAATGATATAATAACAATTGAATTGCATAAATTGTTAGGCCCAGCAATTATGAATATGATTAAGGAATTGATTCCTGAAAATAAGAAGGCTGATTTTAAAGTTGGCGATAAGTATAGTATAAAACTCAATGAGAAACCAATAGTAGGTAATTCATCATATATATCAAATAAAACCTTCTTATACCATGGTGTAATAACTATATCAAACTTAAATGCAGATGAAATTTCAAAAATCATCAATTTAAGTGAAAATGATTATAAATCTATTAAGCAGCTTCCTTATCTCTCTGATAAGGAACTAACTATGCTCGAGCCATCAATTATAAAAGATAAAATCAAAAATAGTCTATCTTTAAACATTTATAATTATTTAAAAAATTTAAATGATATTAAAAACAAAGAAATTCGACTGAATAAAATTGATAATAATTTTAAAGATTCAATAATTAAAAATGCAGAGATTATTGCGAACAATAAATACAAAAAGGAAGAGTGGATTAATAATAAAAAAATTGGCACTCCTCTTAAAACAGGCAGGGGCTACTGTTTGTTATATGAAGGTTAGTATAATTTATTTTTGTATTGCTTTTCATCAAATCTTATTTTCTTCCTATCTATATATTTATATAGAGTATAATATTAAAATATTTATATTCTATTTGTTATTGTTATAGTGAATAATATGAAGAAGAAAGAAAAGCAATCAAAATATAAAAAACTTCAAAGTGCAATAGAATATCTTACCACCTATTGGTGGGCAGTTCTAATCATTGCCATTGTTATTGTTGTACTTTTCCATATTGGTTTATTTAGTACAAATTTAGGACCAAAGGCACTGCCAGGTTCGTGTAGAGTAACCAGATCATATGAATCTGAAACACCTCTTGTGACTCTACAAGGGGCAGGCTGTAATGAAAATCCAGAGTATGTTGCAAGTACAACGTATCCTACTTATCAATATTGGGATTTTATAGTTGCACCAGATACTTTATATAATGCAACATTTATGGAGAACAATAGAATATCGCTTTCAGTTTGGATAAAAGAAATACCGAATGATAATTGTGAGTTGAGTGTAGCCAACATATATACATATCCTTATAGTAATGGAGGCTTTAGTAATACTATATTTAGGTTTGGAGTAAGTGGTGGAAGTGGTTGGGCGGTAAATGGAAATAGGGCAATGCTAGAATTATTTACACCAACATCACAAACCAATATGTTTTCAACAGTAAATGTTCCTTATAATCAATGGATTAATATAATAGCTAGTTATAATGGAACATATGTTAATTTTTATATAAATGGTACATTTGCAGGAGATGCCCAATATTCTGCAACACTTTCTCCAGGAATAGATTCTGTTTTAGTTATTGGTGGAAATCCAAATTCTGGATGTAGAAATAATTTTCAGGGAAACTTCAGCAATTTACAAATATATAATATATCTTTATCAAATGATCAAGCAAAAACACTTTATGAAGAGGGGATAGGAGGGGCACCTATTGATTTAAACTATTTAGTTGCGTGGTATCCATTAAATGGCAATCCGAATGACTATAGTGGTTATAATGAAAATGGTGCAGCTTTTAATGTTATTTATACCTCGTTATGGCAGAATGGCTATAGTGTACCATAAGCTAAAACTTTTTAAGTGTTATTAATTCTATTATTTTAACAATATTAATAAGTCAACTATTACTTTTACTTATTAATATTAATAAAAATAAAAGAAAAAGAATAATAAAAAATTAACAAATAAAAAAAATTAAAAATAAAAAACTAATTACTTCTTATATGTAAGCATGACACCGATAAATGCTATTATGAAGCCTATCAGTGTCAAAGATAGATAAGTCATGCTTGAGAAGGTCAATGCTATCAGTGTTATTGCTCCAATTGCAGTAACCACCCCGTCAAGAGTGCAGCTCCCAACGTTCATTGTGATTGGATATCTTGAAAGATATGTGAAGCTGTAGAAGAAAAGTATTATTGATGATATCACTGCCAAGCTTGCAAATACCGGAAGCCAGAATGATCCCACAACGCCAAATAATAGGCTTACACTCAATGCACCACTTATCAGCTCATATACAGTAAATAGATAGAATAAACTACCTATGAGCTCTAATGCAAAAACCAAACTATTACTTCCTTTCTTTTCCATTGCTTTCACCTGTCTATATACTCAATAGAGGACTTTTTAAATATGATTATATAGTTAGACAATTAGAGAAGATTGTGAAAAGCTGCTTTTTTACTCCTACATTTATTCTATTACACTTTCAATTAATAAAAAGCGCCTTGGCCGGGATTCGAACCCGGGTCACAAGCGTGACAGGCTCGTATGCTAGACCACTACACTACCAAGGCATGTATTATATCTTATCTTTATCTTTTATATTTATCTTTCTTTGTATTTAAATCCCGTTGGGGAGATTTGAACTCCCAGCCTATCGGTATCCAACATGTTGTACATGCTGCAAACAAACTACAGCCGATCGCTCTGCCATTGAGCTACAACGGGCTACTATGATAATAAACACTGACAACAATCTCAATCTTGTAATACTAAATCAACATTATAGAATAATAAAAGATCTGTCTAAATTATCATAAATTTATAATCAATATTTTATAATCAATATATTAATAAATATTATGTCAAAGCAATAAAATATTTGAAGTATGATGAAAATATATAAAAATTATAATTATTATAGATTTTTATAAAAATTAATAGAAATAATAAATATAATAAAAGATATTTATAAATATATTAATTAATATTTCGGCTTATCCTTTTATTTTTTATTTTATTCCCTGCTATATAAGGGTTTAGCTTGAAGCTAAAATGTTTATTAAATACTATAATAATTTTCAAAATATTTAATAAATCTTTCCTGAAATATGTATATGAATTTTATTGCTTTTATTTATATTTTAAATTATGTGAAAAGTATATTTATTCAATATATTATAATATTTTAATAATAAAGTGATTTTATGGCTGAAGAAACAAAAAAAGTAGATATCAGTGTAGATTTTAATCCTCAAAAAATAAAACCTTATGCAAAAAATGAAATATTATTAAATATAAAATTCAAAAACAATACCTCGCAGGATCTTTATTGGGGAGAGTGTGATATTGTTGTGGCTCCGCCATTATCATTGGCAAATGATATTGAATTAAATACAGGAAGAATGAGAATTGGAATTATAAAGCCATCTAATGAAATCAGCAAGCAGGCTAAATTATATACCCGTCCAAATAACTATCCTGATGAATATAAATTTAAGATAATAGGCTATTTCTACGATGTAGATGGTGCAATTTCAGAGCGTGTAGAAAAAGTTATACCAATTATATGCGCAGAAGAAAAAGATAGTATAAGTATAAACAGCAATTAACAATCAACAATTATTAATTTAATTATTATAAATTTTATATAGCTCTTCAGATTTTAATACACTAACTTTTTGGTCTACAATCCTTAAAAGCCATGATGTGATGTTGTTATATGTCCTTTTTACAATTATTATTTGAGGGTGTTCATTATCAGTATAAGCCTTTTTAACATCTAATATAATATCTGATTGATCATCTACAATTAAATCAGCCTTTAGACTTTTAATGACATTTCCTTTATTACCATTTACTTTATAGATATTTTCAGGTTCAATATTTATCTCATATTTCTTCAATAGACTTGAAAGCCATTTCTCATCAATGCCTTTATTTCTTGTAACAACATAAAGCTTTGATCCATGCTCTTGTAAAAATTTCATTAATTTTATAACATTTTTATCAAGCATATTTTCATCAACTAGCGATCTGTGGAATTCTTCACTTCTTATTATATTTTTTGCAAAATTAAATATTGATTCATTAAAGATATTCTTTATTGTGCTTTGTTTCCCGCCAAATTTTGAGTCGAGCAATGCTTGTATATCATTCATTATACAACCATCTAAATCAAAAACCACAAATTTATAATTATTTTTATTATTTATTTTGGTACCCACAACAACACTTGTAAAGGCTATAATTGTTTTATAATATATTAACTATAATACGTTTAAATACTATTATCATATTATACAGATGTCGTAGTAGCAATAATAAAGACGAAAAAGATGAAGAATGAAAAAAATGACAGAAGAAGAATAAAAAATAAAAATTAAAAGTAAAAAAATAGACGATTATTCCTTTATATTAATTGCAAATATACTGTTTATGTTTATGTTGAGGATTTTCGCAACTTCTGACTTCTCAGCATTGAGCATAATTACATAGCTGCTCCATTTTGTTGTCAAATCTGTGCCTCCACAGATTGGGCATTTATCTCCTTTTGTTATTATAATTTTGCATTTTTTACAAGCTTTTCCTTCCATCTAAAACACCTTTGTTTTTTACTTTTATCTTTTCTTTATTTGCTTGATTTTGATTGTTGCTTCTTTTCTTTCACTTGCTTCTTCGATTCTAATGTGATCCATTCTGGCTTTCCTAAACCAGTTGGCTTCAATGTCAATGCGATCTTTGAATCCTTTAACGACTTCTTAAGGCTTATTGTTGAAATCTTGGCATAAACCATATCTCCTTTCTTCAAGCTCTTCCCCGCCTTCTTTGAAATAAAAGAGCTACTTTTTTTATCAAAGCTGATGAAGTCGCCTATGATCTGGGATACATGAGCAAGCCCATCAATCGGCCCTATCTTTATAAAGGCGCCAAATTCTGCAAGCTCTGAAACTTCACCTACAACAATTTCACCTACAACAGGCACAAAAGCTAATGCATCAAAAGTAACATCATGCTTTGTTGCAGGATCTCCAAGCATAATAATTCCGTCACTTATATTTCTAACATTATAGATAGCCAATATTATACCCATATCCTTATCCGCTTTGCCTTCATACTTTCCTCTGATTATTTCTGTTGCCACTTTCTCAATATCTTCACCAAAACGTGATGGAGGTAGCTTAAATGTATCTCTTACAGTGTAGATTTTATACAACAAACTCACCTAATATTATTATAACAAATATTATAACATCAATAATTATCTATATATTAATAATTATAAATCTTGATAAATATTATAATTATAATTAGCAAATTAATAATAAATTATATATTAATTAAAATTTTATATTTTTTATATCTTTCCTATTTTTTATAATATTAATGTAATAAAAAAATATATATAATATAATGATAAAAAAATTTTAATTTCAATCTTTTAACTTAATTTTTAGCCTTTAAATTTCGGCGCTTATAGTCAATAATAGACTATAAAATATTTGATGCTTTTTTAATAAATAAAAATAAAAAGAATAAAAAAATAAAAAAATAAAATAATATTTGTAATTTTTACTGTTTGTTACTAAAATTATATTGCACCGCTATTGCTTCCGAGGTGAGCTAATGAAGCTCCACCAAGACTTCCTGTTAATGCTCCGAGGAATGCCATTCCTACTATTAATGCTATTATGATTATTATTACAAATATTATTATAGTTGTTATTAATAAACCTCCGAATGCTTTCAATGCACTTATGTTGTGTAGTTTTCCTAATGAAAGGCTTTCAACAACAATTACCCAGAAGAATACAATTATTGCTATTACAGTTCCTAGAATAGGTATTGGAGAAAGCCAGTTTAATAATAATGCTGGAAATATTCCATATACTAAACCACTTAATGTTGCATTGAATCCTTTGTTGTACCATTTTAGCAATGATCCTGCAATCAATTGCAATACTGCTGCAGAAATTATAAGTCCAATTGGTATAATTACTATATAATCAATCAATATACTAAAAAGAAATGCACCTGTTGCAACAGCACCCGCCGCAGCACCCAACAATCCTCCTGCCGATGATACTGATGATATAAATATCGCACTTAGGATCATTAATAAGATCATAGGTATCAGCATAACTTTGTAGAATTTAATTATACTCTCGCCAACACCCATAGTCTTATAAGAGTATGTAGTTGGATGTATTATTACATCGAATGCATCCTTCAAATCATCTATTATTGGTGTACTCACATAATCACCATTTAATTATCTATAAGAATATTTTTAAACCTTTGTATTAAAAAAATACAAATATTTCAACTTTTTGTATTTTCTTTTTATATCTTTTAGGATGTTGATATATTTACTAGCCTGTTTCCATAAAATGATACATGAGTTATGCTTCCATTCAAGCCAGTTTTGATTCTTCCGCTTACTGAACCTGCCATTATAAAAGAAGGGCTTATCTCAGGACATATCTGATTTGCGCTGCAAGGGGGCTTGTATATATATCTTATAGTAATATTATACTCTGATAAAGGCTCAAGTTTTGTAAATGCTGCCGCATATGAATAATTAGGCGTTATAGAAATAGGTGGAATAATTGAATTAATGTTGTTGGTAGATGTATTAATAGAATTTACTTCTATATTTTTTGTTGCGTTTGCATTTGATGTGCTTGATATATTGCTTGAAGAAAGAGGATTGATAGTATTTGCATTTTTATAATTATAATTATATCTTAAAGTCAATGAAGTATTTATTCCATTAATTGAGATTGAGAGAAGGCTATAACCAGGAAGCTGATAATAATATGCTATTATTGTTGCATTTCCAGGCTTGATTATTTTTGTATATATTATAGATGTGTTTGTTAGAGGGCATTGAGAATATTGATTTGAGCTTGATCCTGCATCATATGCAATAATTATGATTAACAATAATGCAAGTGCAAATGTCAAGGCTTTTGATGCATTCCTATATTTTTCATTCAATATATCACTCAAAATATTATCAAAATATTATTCAAAATCTTTCTTTACAATTTTTATATAGCCGCTTCTCGGACTGAATATATCACCACTCTTTTCAAGCTCATCCAAATACTTCTTTGTAGTATTCTCATCAATGCTGTTCTTCATCGCTTCTTCTATTACTCTTTTATATTCTGCGCCGCTGCCATTGCTTTCGGCTTCAAACTTCTTTATTATATCAAGTATCATATTTATTTTATTCACTTTTTCCCTAGGCATTCCAACTATCGCATCAATGTCCCTCCTTCCAGAAGTATCAACAGCGAGCTTGTTCAATACATATTCTACAAGTGTTATAGCCTGCTCAGCATCCTCTTTTGTGACAATGTTTGAGAGCCTTGTCTTTGCGCTCGCCTCTGCCATTCTCACAAGACCTTCAATCTGCCTCGGCGTTATTGGTGTTGTGCCCTCTTTTGCCCCCAATCTTCTGAGCTCAACATAATACTCTTGAATCCTCTGAGAAGCTTCATCGCTGAGCCTCGGCATCACATTCTTCTTAGCATATGCAATATACTTCCTGAGAAGCTCAGTATCAATAGGCGGTTTCTCAACCTGCTCATATTCCTTGAGCTCTGCAATCATAGCACCTGCAGCCTCATGCTGCATCAATATATGCTCTGCAATCTTTTTATCCTGCTCTACATCCATTGTATCTTTAATTGGGAATATAAGATCGAACCTTGATAAAAGAGTTGTGGGTATATCAAACTGCTGCGCCGGATAGCTGTGCTCATCAAACCTTCCAAATTTAGGATTTGCAGCGGCTAGAACTGCTGTTCTTGCATTGAATGTTGCAATAATTCCTGCTTTAGCAACACTGATTGTCTGCGATTCAAGAGCTTCGTGGAGTGCAGCTCTGTCTTCATCACCAATCTTGTCAAACTCATCGATGCATACAATACCTCCATTTCCAAGCACAAGCGCACCTGCCTTGAGGGTCCATCCCCCTTCTGAAAATTCATCGCGCTCTGCAACCGCAGTCATACCTCCCCCTGTAACAGATTTGCCGCTTACATAGATTCCTTTAGGGACAAGCCTTGCAACTGATTGAAGGATTCTTGTTTTAGCGCTTCCTGGATCTCCTATAAGTAGTATATGTGTATCACTTCTTATAATACCTCCATCAACAAGAGTCTTTCCAGGAGTACCTCCAAAAAGCTGGAGTGCAACTGCTTTCTTCACCTCTTCATATCCATATATTGAAGGTGCAACAGATTTTGCAATCATATTAAATATATTAGGATTCTTTGACAGCTCAAGTATCTGCCTCTCCTCATCTTCACTTATAGTCAACTCGGCGAACTCCTTCTGTCTTGGCATTATTGATACAACATCTAAGTACATTGTATACATATTCTTTTCTATTTTTCCTCTAACATTTCTTCTAGGCCTTATCCTAAGCACACCTGTAAGCTCAACCCTGTCTCCAGGTATTACAGTATTTACAAGATCATCCTCAATCCACGCTTCAAGCTGCCATGTTGGAGTGCTACCTTTTAGTTTCTCCAATGGATCCTGAACCGCAATCTTCTGAATATCTATAAATACAGACTCTTCAGGCATTGGCTTCAATGATTTTCTCTTACACTGCTGACATACATCAAACATTTCATCCTTTCCTTGCCTGAACTTATAGATTGCACCGCAGTATGAACATTTATATACATCAATCCTTGCTTTTGGACTTATCTCTGATCTTTTTATTATAAGACTATCAAGCATTATCATCTTTCCTATATAAGTTGACCCGACATTCTGCACTAAAGGAGTATTGATATTTTGATTAAAAAATCGAGTGTGCGCCTCAAACAATCCTTCCTGCTCGTGAATATTTAGTTTCTCGTTGAGCGATTCGTTTGCAGCTTCAATGATTATATCAGGCTTGTTGATGAGCTCATTTGTTAGATCTGGATCAAATTTTGCAAGCTCCTTAAAATCAACTTTAAGACTTCTTTTCTGTGGAAAATTTATAATTAAATCATTAATCTGGTCTTTGTAGTATCTATCAAAGAATTCATCAAACCTCATCTTTATCTCTGGCGCTGCCATAAAATCCCTTTTCTTCTATCACTTCTTTTTTATCTTTGTTTTATTTTTTATTTTTTTTTATTTTTTATTTTTAACGAATAATTAAATTTATTAATGATTTAAAAATATTATATTCATATTCCTCTATTATTTAATTTATTATTTAATTTATCATATATATTATATAATATATATTAATTACTATTGAAGAATATTAATTACTATTGAAGAATCAATTTATATATTATATATAAATCTATGATTTATTTAACTATCAAATTTAGTATATAGATAAATTATAAATTCTTTAAATAAATCAAAATTCCTATTTAATTCCTCTTATTTTATAATAAAATTTTAATGTTTCTTTGTTTATCTTTAATAACAGAATAATAGAAAAATAAAAAGCAAAATAAAATTAAAGAAAAGAAATTTAAACTTAATCAATTATAAAGATTATAAAGGGTGTGTGCATGGATTTTGATAAGGCAGGGTCACTACTTAATAGTTATGGTCTTAGAATAGTTGAAAGTAAATTTGTAACGAGTTATGAAGATGCAATTTCTTTTTCTGATGGTGAAGGGATTGTTTTGAAAGCAATAACACCCAAAGCAACACACAAAACAAAAAGTGGATTGATATTTACTGATTTGTATACTGAAGAAGACATAAAGAAAGCGTATAATATGCTTGTAAAGCGTGCAAAAAACTTCAAACCTTTTGATATACTTGCACAGCCCATGATAAAAAATGGAATTGAGATAATTGTAGGAGGCAGTACAGACAAGCAATTTGGAAAAATTATTATGGTTGGATTTGGCGGCATCTATGTTGAAGTATTTAAAGATGTATCTGCAAGAATATGTCCTATAGATGGCTATGATGCACTATCAATGATAAATGAATTGAAGTCAAAGAATATAATTGCCCCAGATGCACATTATAAAAATATAATTAAGGAATTAATTTTAAAAGCATCAAAGATGTTTTTTGAAAATGATATCAAAGAATTTGATTTAAATCCAGTAATACTTCACGACAAGACATATGACATTGTAGATATAAGAATGATTTAATACTTTGATAATTTGAATGATTTGATTAATATTTAGATATTACAATTATTGCAGTATCTTTAATATATAATATTTGTTATTGGTGATTTTAATGATAAAAAAAATTGAAAAAAATAAAAAAGATAAGAATGAAAAAAAATTTTATGATCTAAAACCTTTAATAAGCCCAAGACATATTGCAATAATTGGAGCATCTAACAATCCTGAAAAGATAGGAAATGTAATAATGAAGAATTATCTAAATGTAGGATTTGAAGGCAAACTTTATCCTATTAATTTTAATGATGAAAATATTATGGGAATCAAGGCTTATAAGAGTGTATTAGATATTAAAAGTGATATTGATCTTGCAGTAATTGCAATAAAGGCTGAAGGAGTTCCAGCGGTGCTCGAGGAGTGCGGAAAGGCGCATGTAAAGGGAGCAGTTGTTATAAGCAGCGGATTTGCAGAAGTCGGCAATGTTGACCTTCAAGACAAACTTGTTGAGATTGCAAAAAAATATGACATGCCTGTTATTGGACCAAACTGCCTTGGAATTATGGATCCTCTTTCAAGAAATGATACTTTATTCCTCCCCACATTCAAAATAGAGAGACCAAGTGTTGGCGGGGTCAGCTTTATAGTGCAGAGCGGGGCAATAGGGAGCACAATCCTTGATTTAATAAGCAAGGAAGGATTTGGATTGGCTAAATTTATATCATATGGAAATGCAGCTGTCGTTGATGAAGTTGATCTACTAAATTATTTAGGAGAAGACAAGCTTACAAAAGTCATTGTACTTTATATTGAGGGTATTAAAAGAGGAAAAGAATTTATGGAAGTTGCAAAAAGAGTATCAAAGAAGAAGCCAGTCATAGTGCTCAAAGGAGGAGTCACTGACGCAGGGGCTACTGCCGCATTCTCGCATACTGCATCGCTTACAGGAAGTCATATTGCTTATGAAGCTTCATTCAAGCAGGTGGGCTTTATAATCGCACATGATTTTGATGATATGCTCAACTATGCAAAGATATTTGATACGCAGCCATTGAGTACAGGCAGCAATGTTGGTGTAATTACAAATGGAGGAGGAGCAGGAGTTTTAACAACAGATGCAATTTATTTAAACAATTTGAATATACCTGAACTCTCAAAAGAGATAAAGAAAAAGCTAAGAAGACAGATGCCTCCAATAGTCAACATAAGAATGCCTTTAGATATAGGAGGAGATGCTGATGATAAGAGGTACAAGGATGCACTTGAAGCACTTACAAATGACCCTAATGTCAATTCGATTATAGTTATAATATTATTCCAAACACCCGGAGCTGATGAGAAAGTCGCCAATACAGTAATAGAGTATGGAAATAAATATAAGAAACCTTTAGTTGTTATCAGCATGGGGGGAAGTTATACACAATCACATAAGCAGATTATAGAAGAGGAGGGAGTGCCGGTATATGAATCGCCGACAGCGGCGGCAAAGGCGCTTAGTGCATTAATAAAATATTCAAAATACAGAAAAGGAATTATAGAATAAAATGAATAGATAAAATAAAATTAATTTTTAATATTTGTTTGTTGTTTTTTATTTTTTATTTTTTTTTTGATTTTTTTATTTATTTTATCATTCAGTTTGTTTTCCTTTTTTGTTTTAATATTTAATTTTGTGATGATATAATGATAAAGATAACCAACAAAACAAAAAGAATTATAGAGAGAGATAAAAAAGTGTTTTTGACGACTACAAGAGTAAGCTACCCTTTCATTGCGGATCATGGGGATGGAGATTATGCTTATGATGTTGAGGGCAACAAGTTTCTTGATTTTACAAGTTTTATAAGTGTATATAATTTTGGCGTTGATGCACTTCCTGAAGCACGTGCAGCAGCAAAGGCACAGATTGATAAACTCATGCATGCTGCATTCCTTGACTTTCATGCAGAGCTTCCTGTTGACTTTGCAGAGTTGCTTATAAAGCAGTTTCCAAAAGGTTTTGGAAAGGTATTCTTATCAAATTCAGGAACAGAAGCGGTTGAAGCTGCAATGAAGATTGCAAATGTAATAACACACAGACCTTATGTGATTGCTTATTATAATGCATTTCATGGACGTACAAAAGGAAGCCTTGCCTTGACGAACAGTAAGATTATTCAGCGCGAGTATTTTGGACCATTCCCAAATGCCGTGCATGTTCCTTATCCTTATTGCTATAGATGCCCATTCAAGCAGACTTATCCAGACTGTGGATTTGCATGCATTGATTATATTAAGGAATTTCCATTGAAGAAAGAGATAAGTCCGAAAGAAACAGCAGCATTCTTCGTTGAACCTGTCCAAGGCGAAGGTGGCTATATAGTGCCTCCAAAGGATTATTTCAAAGAGCTCAAAAAGGTTCTTGATGAAAATGATATATTGCTTATATCGGATGAAGTTCAAGCAGGGTATATGAGAACAGGAGAGTTTCTTGCGCTTGACAACTTCAATGTTGTTGCAGATATTTATGCAATGGCGAAGGCGATAGGCTCTGGCCTCCCGCTTGGCGCAACCATAGCAAGCAAAAAGCTTGGAGATATTCCAGCAGGATCACACGCAAACACATTTGGAGGAAATCTCGTATCAATTGCAGCAGGATATGCACAGCTGAAATATGTTGAAAAGAATAAGGAAAGATTAAAAGAAAGCATAAAAAGAAAAGGTGCATATGCATTGAAGAGGCTTGAAGAGATGAAAGAGAAATTTGAATGTATAGGAGATGTGAGAGGACTTGGGCTTATGCTTGCAATAGAATTTGTAAAAGATAAAAAGAGCAAGGAGGCAGATAAAAAAATAAGAGATGATGTAATAATGAAATGCTATGAAAAAGGGCTTCTGCTCTTAAGTGCAGGTGAATCATCAATAAGAATTATACCAAACTTAAATATTGATGAGAAGAATTTGGAAAAAGGATTGAATATTATAGAAGAGTCAATAAGCGAAGTAATAAAAAGCAAAAAATAATAATTAAAAACAAAAAAAAGAATGATGAAATTTGGCAATTTAAAAAATATTTATCATTAATAATATATTAATAATATTATATAATAATATCATATTATGATAAATACCGACGGAAAATAAATATTATATAATAAGTATATAAGATAAATAGGTAATAGATAAGTTTAAATATCTAAACATTGTGAGTAATTACGATTAGAAAATAATCAAATAATATTTATGAATTTATTGAAGTAAATTTAAAATAAAAAGGTGTTAAAATGATTTATTATTTCATTAATAATAAATTTTATATTTTATTTTGAATGGGGCGATCATGATGGGAAGTGGTAAAAATAAAATTAGCAAAAAAAAGAGTGCATACAAAAACTTAATTATTGTAGTTGGAACTCCGAGCGCTGGAAAGACTTCTATAATTAAAGTATTGGAGAATGATCCAAACTACAAAACAGTTAATTTAGGAGACCTTATGTATGAAGTCGGTGTTAAAAAAGGATATATTAAAGATAGAGATGAAATAAGATATCTTGACCCTGATAAAGCTGAAGAGCTTAGGACTGCTGCAGTAGAAGAGGTAAGCAAGATGGAAGGCAATATTATTTTAGATACCCATGCAACTGTTGAGCAGCATGGAAGATTCCTCCCAGGATTGGCATATTATATGTTCAAATATTTAGGCCATACAAAAGGATTCTTCTACATTGATGCAGACACTGATGAAATATTAAGAAGGAGAAAAGAGGATAAAACAAGAACAAGAGAGATAGAGCCTGAATGGCTTATAAACACACAGCGAAATATCAACCTTGCAATAATTTCATATTATGCTTCTCATTTTAACGTTCCTATGTATGTAATAAATAATAAAAAGGACAATCTTGAAGAATCAAGAAATGTATTCAAAGAGCATGTTAAAAAAGTACTTGGTGAAAAATAATGTTATTTCTATTGATTGAACCAATGAGCGCAACAATAGCATTTGCTCTCTTTGGAGTTGCACTGCTTTATGTTGCGCTTGTAATTGCACTGCAGAGAAAGCTTTATAATCCAGTCAAACTTATGGAGCATCAGCAGCATATTAAAAGGCTGACAGATGAAATGAAGGAGATGATAAAAAACAATCAAGATATATCAGGTAAGCAAAAGGAGCTTTATGGACACTTTAAGGAAAGCATGAAGGCGCAGGTGCTTCTATTTGCAGTTCTGCCCCTCTTCTTTATATTTTATTATTTATTACTTCCTTACATGTTTGGAAGCTACAGCAACCAGACAATCAACATAATAGTTCCATTAAGCTATCAAAGCTTCTTTGTGCTCTGTGCATTTATACTAGGGCTTGTAATAGGATTATTGATAAGAAATATTGACAAGAAAAGATTAAAGGCAAGGCAGCAGGTAGCCACCGTAGATTTTTCACAGAAACAGCAGAAATAAATAATAATAAATAACTTTCCTTATAAAATTTATCTTATTATATTATTATATTAATATTTATATTATATAGATCTTGATTCAATAAATTTATTAATTTTAATTTTATTAACTACTTACAATACAATCAAATATATTAATAATTAATAAAGTAAATATAATATAAAAAAATAAAATAATAAATAAAAATAAACAAAATATGATTAATATTTATTAATTAAGTGATATTATGCCAAAACCAATGCACAGATCAACAAGCTTTAAAAAAGTACATAGAATTACCGCTAAGAAAAGGAATGTTGTACATTATAGAAGGGCTAAACATTCAATGCCCCACTGCAGCATATGCGGGCAGGAGCTTAATGGAATAAGCGAAAAGGGAGGAAGATCAAGGCGCACAAACAACAGAATATTTGGAGGCGTGCTATGTGCAAAATGCACTGCAAATATTATAAAGCTCGGCAGCAGAGTAGAGCAGGGCGAATTAAACCTCAATGACATTGGAATAAAGGAGCGCACATTTGTCTTACAATTAGTAGCCCATTAATTTTTGGATTTTATTAATGAATTTTATTATTTTTGTTAATTTTATTATAAAAATGAGAGAATGATAAAGATATGTATATCGGGCTTGACTGCGAGTGGTAAAACAACCTTGGGCAATTTGTTGGAGAAAGAGCTCGGTATAAGGCATATTAAATCTTCCTATAAGAGCAATGTATCAAATACAGAAGAGCTTATAAGATTCATAAAGAACATTGATGCAAAATATGTCAAGAAGTTTGATAATGATATAATAGAGCAGAGTAGGAACATTGACTGCATAGTATCAACATGGCACGGACCTTGGATTATAAAAGATGCAACTATAAGAGTATGGCTTGAGGTCAGTGAAAAGGAGCGTGCAAGAAGATGGTCAAAAGCCCACAATATAAGCATAAGAGAAGCAACAAAGATTGTAAGATTGAAAGATAAATACACAATAAAGCAGTTCAAGCTCGCCTATAAAAAAGACAGGGACATGAGCATATTTGATTTATATTTGAATTATGAGAAGGTAACGCAAAGCGAAGCAGTATCAATAATATCAATGCTTGCGCTGTCAAGATCAAAATCAAAATCCATGATTGATGAAATATAATTATTAATCTTTGTTAATCTTTGAAATTATTATAAATATCATATGTATTTTAATATTTATCTCTAGCTAAAATATAATAATTATAAAATTATAATATTTAGTTATAAATATAATATTGATGATATTGGAATAATCATTATAAAATAACAAAAATAATATAAAAATCAATTAATTTTTATTTATAAAATAAAAACAATTAAAAGTGATAATATGTTACTGCAACCAGGAAGAGTATGTATAAAAAAATTAGGGAGAGATGCCAGAAGCAAAGCAATTATAACTTCTGTTGAAAAGGACGGATTTGTCAAAATAATAACCAGCGAGAGACAGAAGGAAAGAAGGTGCAATCCTGCGCATTTAGAGATTCTTAATGAAATAATAGATATAAATAATAAGAAAGAAATTGAAACAGTATTAGGAATACAGGCAAAGGAGCAGAAGAAAAGCAAGACGGAAAATAAAAAATAATATTTTATTTACCTTATCTATTCTTTTTTGTTTTTTTATTTATAATTTTTAAAATATTCATTTTTAATGATAATTATGAATGAAACAGCATGCCCCTTATGCAATCTACATAAGAAAGGAGAGCATATTCATTATGAAGATGAGAAAGTAATTATAGTTGATGCAAAATATAAAAAAGGACATAGAGAAAGATTACTTGTTGTATGGAAAAATCATGTTGCAAATATAAGCAGTGAAGAAGAGGCTTATGCAATTGAAAAATTAAAGAATGTTGCAAAAAATATATTTAGCTACACAGACAAATATGAAGTATATGTAGATAGGTATAGTACGATAATGGGGCATTGGCACAGACCTGCTTCTGATATTGACCCCAATTCAGAAGATCATAAACAAATCTTGCTCACTCCGAGAGACAGATATGCTCTAGATGGAACCTTTATTGAGCGGATTGAACCTGAAGAGAAAAAAGAACTTAAAAAGTAAAATAGAAAAATAAAAGAAAAAAGAAAGGCTTTAATGAAAATATGATTAATGCTTGTTTATTGATACTAATTTTATATTGAAAATTAAAGTCTTGCCTGCAAGCGGTGGATTAAAATTCACTGTTGCTATCGTATTGTTTAAACCTATTACAAACCCTTCTAATCCTGTCTGTGTTCTAACAACCATACCTACTTTAAGAGAGTTGGTTGCATTATTTCCAAACATACTCAAAGGTATCTTCTGAACAAGGCTCTGATTAAAATAGCCATATGCTTCATTTGGAGTTAATGTAACTGTTTTGTTCTGGCCCACCTTCATTCCTATTACTGCATCTGAAAAGCCAGGTATAAGCTGATTGCTTCCAGCAGTGAAGTTTAAGGGCGCACCACCAACATTTGTATTGAATATAGTACCATTAGGAAATGAGCCAGTATAATATACACTTACATTATCTCCAGCAACTACTGTTTGGGATGAGCCACCGAATGCAAAAATTACTGCTATTATTGCAATAACAACAATAATTCCAGTAATTAGATAAATACCCTTCTTATTCATTTTACTAGATTTTGAGTTTTGATTTTGATTTTGATTATTTGCACTTTGATTACTATTTTTTGCTTTATCTTCTTCCATAAAAACCACATTAATATTATAATTTAATTCTTTAAATTTGAGAATATCTGTATCTCTTAAACTATTTAAGTATTTCCTTTCTTATCTCTTCTTTCTGACAAATATTACTTATCTATATTATATTATTATTTATTAAATTATTATTTAATCAAACCAACACATAATCTAATCCAACATTATTGAGCTCCTTGTATATCCTGCTCTTCTGCTCGAGGTTGAAGCTTGACTTTTCAATAACTGCAATCTCTGCTTCCGGCTTTGATCTTGTCTTTGCTTGCGCCAACATATCCAGATTTTCAATTTGGTACTTCGGCATCATGTGCGAAAACGCATACTTTCCCTCAATTGCAAGTTTTGCAAACTGCTTTTCATAATGCATACCACCTATACCAACAGCTATTCTTCCAGAAGGCTCACTTTTAATATTATCAAAAAATTCAATAATTGATTTTGCAAACAATTCATGATAATTTTTATTTGCCATCGTCTCTTCATTACCACCTATCTCAACAAAAAAAGAGGGAATGTCAAGTAGAGGCCCAT
>JBMFSA010000006.1:0-24676 GCA_049967795.1 Candidatus Micrarchaeia archaeon
GTATATACGCCAGGTCAAATAGTTAATTTTTCAACGTCATTTACTGGAGGTACTCCTCCATACACTTACAATTGGCTTGTTGTTAATTCAATAACCGGTGCTCTTATTGCAAATGCTCTTTATACAGGAGTAAGTGCAACAAGCAATACATTTGCATGGAATATACCAAGCGCAGATGCAGGTAATACAGTTGTAGCTAATGTGATAGTAACAGATAGCGCAAGTACTCCTGTAACTATAAATTCTGTAAAGAGTGGTAATATTACTATTAAATTAGTAACATGCACTATCTCTTTGAGCAATACATTGATAAATTTTGGCTCTTTAAACCCTTCTTCAAGTATAGGTACAATTAATGCAATAACAGATTCAAATTCTGGTAGTGTAAATGCAATCATATATGTATATGGAGGCAACTGGATAGTTGCATCAACTGGGGCAAATGGTTTTGGAGTAAGCAATACAACTTATGCATCTACTTATAATGTTGCCTATACAACTGCCAACAAATTAAGTCCAACAGCAACAGATACTTCAATTGTAGTTCCAGCTTCGGGCTCAAATACAATATATTTTGGCGTGGGCATACCTGTGGGCGCATCATCTGGAAGTTATACACAAACAATAACAATTGAAAATAGTTGTTGATTTATTAATTTATAATTTTGTTTTTATTTATTGATATTTAAAAAGCAGCAAATATACTGCCTTTCATTTTTTATTATCTTTCTTTATTTTAAAATCTATTATTATTTTTATTTGTTTTTTATAATTTAAAAAATACAAATATACAATAATTTATTATTATAAAAGTATATAAAAAATAAAAACAGAAATAATACAAACAACAAAATTTATATTTATATAATAATTAATTAGTAAATGATAATATGCTTGATTATGCTTTAATACTGCTTGCTTCTTTGCTTGCAGCTACTGGAATTGTCAGCACCACCAATATCAATAAGAAGGGAATTTATTTAACAAGCTCAATAATTCTAATTACAATAATCATTGCATCACTTTTCTTCTTCCTTACTACCGCAACATCATACCTCTTTAACAATTTATTTTATATTAATCCTGCATCAACTTTATTCTGCTTACTTGTCTCAACCTCTCTCTTTCTAATCAATACACTTGCTTATAGTCATTCAACAGACTACAAACCTTTCTTTATGCTGTTCAGCTTTGCTGCTTCTGGAATGTTTCTTGTTGTGCTCGCTTCCTCTTTGATAAGCATAATACTTGGCATCGAGCTTATGACAATTTCAACTGCTTTTCTTATCTTACTTGAGAAAAAGTCAAACATCGAGAGCGCTATGAAGCTGTTTTTAATGTCCATACTTTCAATAGCAACATTTACATTTGGAATTGCAATGCTTCTCCCTTTTTCACCAAATCTGCTGCTCAATGCATTTTCACTCAATAGTGCATTTGGAAGCGGAGTAGCTATATTAGGAGTTATATTAGTAATATCTGCAATTGCTCTGGAAGCATCTCTATTTCCATTTAACTTATGGGTCCCAGATGTTTATGAAGGTGCTGCTTCTCATATCACAGCAATGCTGGCAGGTGTAAATAAAAAAGTTGCATTCATTGCCTTGATTTATATCATTTTCATATTCTTAACTCCTTTCCTTGCTCAAATTTCATTAATGATGGCTTTATTAGCTACATTGACAATGTTTTTTGGAAATTTAGTTGCA
Organism: Candidatus Micrarchaeia archaeon; assembly: GCA_049967795.1. Lineage (GTDB taxonomy): Archaea > Micrarchaeota > Micrarchaeia > Micrarchaeales > Micrarchaeaceae > JAJZYD01. Next base: position 1,710 of record JBMFSA010000006.1, read on the forward strand.
ATGATGCAGAAGAATGTAAAGCGAATGTTTGCATATTCATCAATATCGCAGGCAGGCTACATTGCAGTAGGAATTGCCGCTGCATCCCAATATGGAATTGCCGCAAGCATCTTTCAGATATTTGCGCACTCTTTTATGATTATAGGTGCGTTTGCAATTATATTATGGCTTGAAAGCAAGAATATAAAGGCAGTTGAAGATTATGAAGGATTAGCTGGCAGAAACAAACTTGCAAGCGCATCATTGAGCATCTTTATGCTCTCTATGATAGGCATACCATTCACTGCAGGATTTGTTGGCAAATTTCTGCTTTTCAGCAGTGCAATATTTTCAGGGATGCTATGGCTCGCACTTTTAGCAATCTTAAACAGCGCACTTTCAATCTATTATTATATGAAGGTTATATTCTCAATGTATATGAAGAAGGATAAAAGGCCATTATATTTGAATAAATATATAAGTGCAGTTGTACTTGCATCTATAATTTTTATTATAATATTTGGAATCTATCCCGAGCCTTTAATCAATGCATCACTGATTGCAAGCTCATACATTTTATGATTTGAACTTTTATATAATTCATTCTTTGAAGCTCTGCTTTCAATTTTGATTTTTCTTCTTATTATAAAGAAATTGCAATAGCCATTCAAAAATATAAATAAATTTAAATTGCTTTTGCATATTTTGAAATAATAGATACTAATTTTAGATCAAGATAAAGGAATAAGTTATATATTTATTTTTCTATTAAATTATTCTATTAAATGCATTTTCGATCGCACCAAGATCAAAAAGAAGTAGATGTTCTTCATTTGCAATCTTTTTCAGCGCTTCTGTGAATCCACTTTTGCTGAAAATCGCATAATATTCTCTTCTTTCTTTATTATACCACTGCACAAGCCGCGCCTTTCTCTTCAATTCATTATATATCTCAATTCCAACTTTCTCATTCCTCCACTTACATTCAGCAAACAAAATCTTCTTACTCTTCTCGTTGAGTGCAACTACATCTATTTCTTCTTCATTCATACCTTTCGGCTTGCTAGGATCTCTACCCCACCACCTACCTATTCTATCTATAGAAAATAATTCTTTGCTCTTATACTGAATAAATTTTTGCGCAAATTCTTCGAACGCCCTCCCTATAAATATAGAAAGGCGAGAATAAATCTGCTCCCTAAGCCTATTCATATCATTTGCTTCATAGAAGCTGTAGTTTGTGCCTATTATATTGAACCAAAATTTATAGAAATTGTCTGTGATTATTAATCTATTTTTCTTAGAGCCGCGTTTTGGTGTAGTTGTTGGTATTGTTGCAGTTCCTATTATCCCAAGCATTTCCTGAAGATTATATAAATAATTTGGAAGTGATGTTTCTTTTATTTGTGCATAGGAAGCCGCTTCATTATTTGTATTTTTGCCAATAGCTATTGCTTCAAGAACTGCAAAATAAGTTGGTGCACCACTACCAAACGCTTCCAATAAATCCATCTTGACAATATCTTTTAATGGAGCCACGGGACTTATAAACATCCTTTCTATTACTTCTTTGAAGGTATGCAGGCCATAATAATCAATCAATGAGTAATAAAATATTACCCCACCAAAAAGAAAATAAATCATAAGTTTATCTTCAAACTTTTCTATTCCGAGATTAGACATGAGTGCAAAGCTCTTCTCTAAATCTAAGTCTTCAAGCTCCATTATATTATATGCTCTCTTGAAAAGAGATGCGCCTCTATCTACAAACATTTTTTTTATTAAACCTATAGTTGAGCCAGATATTATTATTGAAAGATTTGAAGAGTCGTGCTTTAGATCCCATTCCTTATGTAATATATCAATCGCTTCAGGATATATAAAATTGAAGTTTTGAAATTCATCAAACGCTACAAGAATCTTCTCATACTTACTCCTATCAAATAGAAGTTCAAGAAGTTCTGCAAAACTATCTATTTTTTCATATTTTTTAAGATTTAGAGTTTTTCTAACTTCTTCTGCAAATCCTTCTATTGCAATATTTATTTTTTCATTCTTCGGCACAAATAAGTATATTTTTTTGGCATTTGAATTTTTGAACATCTCTTTTATCAATGCTGTTTTTCCTACTCTACGCTTGCCATAAATTACAAACATCCTGCTTCCAGGTTTTTCGAGCTCCATTACTTCTTTAAGCTCATATTCTCTGTCAAAGAACTTCATATAATCATCTTTAATTATCTTATTCTAAATATAATTATTATATATATAATAAGATATTTAAAAGTTTGTCTTTTCCTTTTATTGCTTCTAATTTTAGATATATTATAAAAATTTAGCACATATTTCCACATAAAATGAGCATATATTTTAATACGCTAATAAAGCATGATCATATATAATATATTCTAAAACATTTTCCATCGCATCAATGCTAAAAAGAGTAGATTTCTTCATTTACAAACTTTTTCAGAGCATCTGTGAATTCTTGCTGAAAATTGATAACACCAATACGCTTCTCAATACAACATATCAAATAAGAATAAAAGAGATGCATTTCTTGATATTCGAGTCTATCAACAATCACATAGTCAGCATTTGTTGATCTTTTATATGTACCACCAACTTCTATAACTTTATCATCAACTATAAAGTCTGGGTCTTCACACTTTTTCTTATTTTGAAGTAGCACTTTGCGCCTGCATTATTTACAAAAAATTTCTTCACACAATATACCTAAATCAACTTTTGCACTAATACTTTCACAGAGCGCACTTCTAAAAGATATTGTAAAGAAAAGTTGGCTCTTTTCTAAATTCTCCTTCACATGGTTGAAGTCCAATAATTAAGCCCATCTTTTCTAGATTTTCAATTAGACTTTTTGATGCGAATTCGATTATAAGATAAATTTAATTCTTACTTCGTAAAAAGAATCTTTTGATTATAAGGCTCGGCTTGTCCATGTCTCCATATTCGCTAAGAAACTTCTCTATTCCAAAAACCTTGCTTATTTTGATTAAAGTACTCAATGAATTTTCATCCATATTTGAATATAGAGAATGTATAAATCTATGCATTCTCAGATCTTTTATATACCTCTTTCTCCATCCTTTCTCATAATTTGATAAAGAAACATTGTTCCTTATATATTTAATAATAGACTGCGCAGCAACATTTGCACATAAAGAGCCAAATATTATCCCACCACCAGTAGTTGCTTTTACCTGCCCGGCAGCATCGCCGACAAGAAGCACATTATCTTTAACTGTTATGCTCCTGTATTTGATTGGTATTATACTTGCATAACCTTTTATCATTTGTGCTCCTTTTAATTTCTTTTTTATCATATCATCATTTATGAACATTGAAAATGCGTTGAAACTATTCCTATACTCCTTTTCAGAAATCCCAATACCGACCTCTAAATCAGTCTTTGAATAAGGAGCAATCCAGCCGAAGAATCGCTTTGTTATATTCTTCTTGAAATAAATTTCTACTTTCTTATCATCATCAATATGAGCATTCTTAAATTCAGCTTTATAAGTAAGTATATAGTCTTTAATTGATGGAAAATTGAATGTACTAGCAACAGTTGATACTGCGCCGTCAGCCCCCACAATTACTTTATATTCATTTTTCATCTTCTCTATTTCAAGCTTGGTGAGCCTTGAGCCGAGCTTGAGCACTGCGCCTGCTTTTGATGCTTCCTTAGCACACACTTCAGCAAGCTTCCTTCTATCTAATATATATGCTTTATAATCTTTAGCACTTATAGAAAGCTCAGCCTTTTCTGTATAGATGCGAGCACCATTAAGTGCATTAATTATTGCAGGTTTGTAATTTACATCTAAATCAGCAAGCCCGCTTATAGATAAAATTCCTGATGCCTTTCCTGCATTCTCAGCCACATCTTTCTTGGAATCAAATACTTCTACATCAATTCCATTATTAGCAAGCTGCTTTGCAAGCAGTAAGCCTATTACCCCTGCTCCTATAATAGCAACATCTTTATTTTTTTTATTCATAGCATTCGCTACAGCAAATAATAAATAATGAAAGTAAATAGAAAATGAGTTATTTATTCTTTTCTAATTTTTGGATTGAATACAATAGTATATTTATAATTATATCCAGAAGAATCTTTCAATATATTATCTAAGGTATTGAACAATTTGTCTTTAGGGTCTATATTAAATTTCATCTTGTTGTTGAATATATCATAATCAATGTTAAACTTTATAAATTTAGAGTCAATTCCTACAAATATTTTCTTTGTTTCTTCATTTTTTATTATTGTTAGAATAGGAAAATCAAGAAAAGAATTTTCTTCTTTTTTGTAAAATTTCAATGATTCGAAATCGTGCCCTATTTCATATTTAGTCTTAATTTCTATATTCAAAGTTTTTGAAACTACTTCTGATATTAAATCTTGTTTTTTTAATAAACTTGCTTCTGCCATATCAACACCTTTTATATTTATTTTTATAATATTTTGTTAAAAAGTAAACTATATTTATAATTACATATTTATTAATTTAGTTGTTTGTTTTTTTTGTATAATTTAAATTTATTAATTTATTTTTATTATCAAATATTTTTATTATTGAATTTTTTGATAAAAAGATGATAGCGAAAGATATTTATAGTTTCTATAAATCAAATAAGTTAGTGAATGTTATGAAAAAGGGAGAAAAAAGTAAAAAAGATAAAATTTCTGACGTAAATAATAAAAACGATAAAAAAGATCAAAATGATATATTTTTAAAAAATAAACCACAAGTGCAGTTATCTCCTGAGGATTATAAAGAGATTAGTGTTCCGCCAGTAAAAATACAAAATATTGTAGTAAGTGCAGAACTCCATGCAGTTATTGATTTATATACATTATCGAAACATGTTAAATCAGTTGATTATGAACCAGAACAGTTTCCAGGCGCAATTTTTAGAATAGACGATCCAAAAGCAGTAATTATTCTTTTCAAAAACGGAAAGATGATATGCACTGGAGCTAGCAATGAGGCAGATGTAAAAAGAGCATTAGACTACGCAGCTAAAATAATCTCTAATTATGTATTAGAAGTTCCAAAAGAAGAAGAAAAAGAGGAAAAGAAAAAATAAATTATATTACTTGAACAGTTGTCTTCTTTTCGATTGAATTTATTACATGATCATAATCTCTATAATGAGAAGTAGCAGTAAGTGTTATTGTATATTCACCTGGATCTGAATTTAATGTAGTCATTACATCAACATTCACTTCCTTCTCTTCTTGTGGTTGGATCTCTCCAATCTTAATTGTCTTCTCTTTTTCCAAGCTCATATTATCAAATGAAAGTTGTGGTGGAAGACTTATCGAAACTGAAGTCAACGCAACATCTTTTGTCATATTTTTTATTCTTATATTAAGTTTTGATGAACTCTTCCTATTAGAATATAATTTATAAGGAACCCATTCAGTAAAAATCATATATATAGGAGTCTTTTCTGAATTTGAGTTCTTATTGCCCCTTCCAAAAAAATCTAAAATTCCCATTTAGTCACCTATATTTTTATTTATTTTTTAATTTATTATTTTATTATTAAATTTTATAAATTATATATTATTTTTATCCTTTTTAGTTTAATAATAATTTAAAAGAATATACTTATATAGTTTTTCGTTTAATATATATATAGTAAAGGAGAAAGGGTTGATTATTTGCCAATCAAATATAATTTAACAAAATTTGATGTATTATCTAATAAAATTAAAAAGATTGCGCAAAGTAAAAATCACGAATGGAATGATGAGGAATTTATCACAGTAGCTAAAGCAGTTATAATTGCTTCTTTCGCATCAGGTCACTCTTGGCACACATACAAAACAATAATGTCGAACAAACCATTTATCACAATAAGTTATGAGGAAATGGACGAGTATAATGAAGCAAAGAACAACAGATGGAAGATGGTAACTCCTTTTGATGTTGTTGAGGTTGCAAATTTGAATATCAATGATAATATATTCAAACAATGGCTCTATTCTTGTGTTGATAAAAAAGACCATGAAACATATTTAAATGCTTGGGAAGAGCTTAAGAAAGAATTTAATGATGCTTGTGATGATGTACCTAAAAAAGAATTTTAATTAATAATTTTTATTTTTTTTATAATCTCTCTTTATTTATATATTATTTATATAATCACAATTTATTTGAAAAAATGCAATTTAATATCAAAATACAGCATTAAAATATAAAAGAAATTTTATCAATCTATTATTATAAATATTCATTTATATTTTTATCAAACTTTTCTTTAATCAAATAAGTAAATATATTATATATTTTCTGATATATATTATATTTATTGTCTATTTTTCCTGATTCTATAAAATTTTTATAATAATTTATATTATCATCTTTTATATAATAAATTTCATCTGCTATTTTTCCTTTATTTTCAACATAATTTATGAGATTTTTAACTGTATTTTTATCTTCGTTTGTTAATATTATAAGATAGATATAATCATTATATTTATGCATAAAGTTGAGGTATTTTTTAATAATTCCTTCATTAAATAGTGTTTTGCCATGGGGTTCTACTAAAATTGTCTTACCTTTAATTGAAACATCATTCAAAATAAAATCAGGGGTATAAAAATATGTTTTTCCATTTTCTGAATCTAAAGGGAGGGATAAACAATCATAGCAGAAACTAATATTATGATTTTTTAATACATCAGCAACAACTTTTTCAAAATAAGATTTATAAGGCCCATATTTCAATTTATTTTCATATGGTAAAATTTTTTTAAGATTAAACTCTTTATTATTATCATTATTTATTCTTAAACTAATTTGATTGATTTCAACCGTTTCAGTAAATTTATTATAAGTATTAATATAATCAACCTTTATAATATTTTTTAATTTTATTTTAAATATTAAATATTTATATATTTCTAATAGATAAACTTCAATTTTTACTTTTAATTTATTTTTATTCTTAAGATTAAGAAAATAGATAATATTATAAAATATTTAAAATATTAAAATATTAAAAGTATGAGTATGAAATCTTTTATATAATTTACATTCATTTATCACATAATCTTAAAGAGGAAAGCAAAACAAGACAGTAGTTATAGAGAATTTTATATTATTAAATAATAAAAAATAAAATATTTTTTGTCAGCTGCTGTCACAAAGGCTATAGCCACATTTTGGACAAGTAAAGCAGCCAGATCCGGCAATCATTGTAGTGCCGCATTCAGGGCATTTCGGCGCTTCTGAAACTGTAAATGTATAAGAGGATGCGGATTCTTTGACTTTCTGCATGCTCACACCTTCAGATTCATTGATTTTTTCATGCGCAGCCTTAATTTCATGAAGCCTTGGCTGTTGTGGCTTGACTGTTTGAAGAACCTGCACACTCTTAGATGCATCTCTATATACAGTAATGCCCTTGCACCCAAGATCCCATGCTAGATTATACGCTTTCTCAATATCTTGTGGTGTCGCCCAGTTCGGGAAGTTGATTGTTTTTGAAACTGCACTGTCTGTATATTTCTGGAATGCCGCTTGCATCTTCACATGCCATTCTGGAGCAATATCATGAGCAGTAACAAAAAGCTTCCTTATATTTGCAGGAATCTCTTCTACATCTTGTATTGAGGTCAATCCAGCAAGCTTCTGCATGAGCTCTTCTGAATAGAAGTTATTCTCAACAGCAAGCGCTTCAAATTCATTGTTGACTTCTAGCAGGCTTGATCCTAAAGATTCGCGCACATTCCTTAGATATACTACTGAGAAGATAGGCTCAATCCCTTGCGATGATCCTCCTGCAATGATGCTTATAGAGCCTGTTGGTGCTAGCGTTGTTAATGTTGAATTCCTTAATGGAGGGAAGCCGAGCTTTGCCCATATACTATCATTGAAGTCAGGGAAGGGACCGCGCTCAACTGCAAGCTCCTGGCTTGCTTTTCTAGCATTGTCATTTATGAACTTCATTACATTTTCTGCAAGCATCAAAGCTTCATTACTGTCATATCTTATACCTAATTTTATCAGCATATCAGCCCAGCCCATAATTCCAAGCCCGATTCTCCTTATTGACTTACTCATTTTGTCAATTTGAGGTATTGGATATTTATTAACCTCTACAATATTATCAAGGAATCTGACTGCTATGCGCACCACTCTTCTAAGATCATCCCAATCAACCTCAAAATGATGATCAACTCTCTTCACCATCTTAGCTAAGTTTATGGATCCGAGGTTGCACGAATCGTATGGGTAAAGTGGCTGCTCGCCACAGTTATGGACTACCATACCATTTGCTATGAATGAGTGCGTCTTGGGCTCTATGATATCATATACTTCCTCTTCTCCTGCCTCTTCTATCAACGACACCCTAGCAACATACCTCTCAGTATATGGACCCTTCGTGTAGCCGTTCACTGCAGAAAGCAGGGCTGAATTCTTCCTATCTGATATAAATCCTATCTGTTCTGCAAATGTAAGCAACCCCTCACCTGTTATGACTAGATCATGGTAAGGTTTTGTAGCATACGTTTTTGGCATTCTGTCCGGTCCGGGGAGCACTTTAAAGCCTGCATCCTTGCGGTTCAGGTATATCCTAGAGTATATTCCAAAATTCAGCAGAAGCATCTGAACGTCTTGTAGAAGCTTTTCGCTTATTGATGAGAGCCGTACAGAGCGCCGCGACTTGCCTGCAATATTTACTGTACCATCAGCTTCAAAAAGCCCTTGCAAAAATCCTGCCTGCATCTCTTTGCTACCACGAAAAACCACTTCAGGCACCTGCAGCTTCTCTACCCCTAATCCTTTGCTTACTGCATATTCTTTAAGTCTTTTAGAGGACAGCGAAACCATGTTGCGAGAATCTACATATACAAGACCCACATGGTATGTGTGGTGATTTACTGGCTTGCGCACAACATCATTCACATAATCCTCAAACACACCTGCTATCGTTTTGTCGTTTCCATAGAAAGATAGTACTGCCCTGTCATTGCCGGTGCCATGATTTATGTGGCCGTCACCAACAAGCCATCCTAACAACCTACCCTCCGCCATGCTGCCAGAATTACCGAAAGCACCCTTTTCGTTCAGCACCCTTATCTCCTCTCCCGGTTCAAGCATTCCAGCCTCAACCCACCCCCTAGATTCACTGTAAAACTTGTGATCCCTAGTTGCTTTAATAGAAAAGCCCTCCTCTGTTTTTATCCTTACTACAGGCTTGAAACCTGTTTTGATCACTTTTGAAGCATGGCTTAAACCACCCCCAAATCTTCCATCTATCTTCACATCAACTTCCTTACCCTCATTATACAAATCTACAACACGTCTAAGGCCTTCCTTAGTATACATTAATGTATCGCCAGTAACGCAAGGATTTGTTGATTCAATTGGTCCATATTTAGGGACAGGATTTGAATAGCTCGCATTAATTCTATCTATGAATATAATTCCAGGGTCGCCAGTCTTCCATGCCATTGTTATGATAAGATTCCAAACTGCACGTGCATTTAGCCTTCCTACAACCTGTTGGTTTCTCGGATTTATTAAGTCATAATCAGCATTATTTTTTAAAGCTTTCATAAATGCATCAGTTACTGCAACAGATAGATTAAAATTCTGCATTACTCCCTCATTCTCCTTCAATACAATAAAATCAAGTATATTAGGATGATCTATGCGCAGTATGCCCATATTCGCTCCTCTTCTTTTACCCCCTTGCTTTATAGCTTCTGTGGAAGCATTGAAGACTTTCATGAATGTGATGGGCCCACTAGCAATTCCTGATGTTGAGCGGACTGTATCACCATAAGGTCTTATTCTAGAGAATGAAAATCCTGTACCTCCACCACTCTGTTGGATTATTGCTGCATATTTTATTGCATCATAAATCTCAACTAATGAATCTCCAACAGGAAGTACAAAACACGCACTTAATTGACCGTTTGGAGTGCCTGCATTCATCAATGTAGGTGAATTTGGCATAAATTTGAAGGTTGTCATTACCTCATAGAACTGCTTTTTTATATCATTAATTTCTGTGTCACTCTTGCCAAAATTCTTTTCCGCATTTGCTACTGTTTTTGCAACTCTTTCAAACAACTGCATTGGTGATTCTATTATCTTTCCATTAGGATCTTTGAGAAGATATCGGGCAGCAAGCACTATTAAGCTGTTTAATGGCATTTTGAGATTGTCATAAGGAATTCCTAAAGAAGCCCTAAAAGCACGCTGCTCGGCATGCTTCTGCCTGTATATTATAAAAGCTTTCGCAACGACAGGATCTGCCTTCATTAATATCATTTCAATAATATCTTGTATCTTTTCTATCTCTAATTGCTCTTTATTCACAAGACTTAATTCAGCCATAACCTTCTGTGTTATAGAAGTAGCTGCTTCATCATTTTCAGCTTCACTTTTAAATGGATAAACTTCATCGAAAGCTTTAAGCACCGCATTCTTTATTTTTTCACTATTAAAATCTTGTATTTCTCCAGTTCTTTTTACTACTTTTTTTAGTACAAATTTCCTATCTTCATATTTAGTATTATTAACATTATCTTCATTACTAATTAAATTTCTCCCATCGTGAGTCCCATTTAAGTCTGAATCCATTAAATCACCGCGCCCTTCTTAATAATAAAAAATAGAATTTAAAAAGGATTTTATTGAAAAAAATAAGTTCAATATATAAATATGTAGGAAAATAAAAATTTTTAAGAATAAATAAAAATAAATCAATAATATAAATAATTAATTTTTGTCTTTGCCCTCCTCTTCTCTTATTATCTCTTTTACATCTTTAATAAGATCCATGATTTTTGCAATCTCCTTCTTTTCTTCCACAGTTAAAGAATCTTCTCTAGTGACAAGATTTCTTTCTATTGCTTTTAATAGATCAATCCAATCCTCAGATTCGTATTTTAAGTATTCTATAACTTTTTTGTTTGTTGAGAATAAGTTCAATAATTCTATTAAAGATTTATTATCCTCAATATCTTCTCCACGATCTAATTTTGCTTTGACATTTTCTCTTAATTTAACAATTTCTTCATTAGTTATTTTATCATTCATTTCAGATAGTGTTTTTGTTGATTTTATAGTAGATAATATAGATTTATGTAGTGAAGATATTAATTTACCTAGTGTGGTATTTTTAATTCCATCTAACAAATTATCACGTTTTATTTTTATTATAATCTTATTTATTAAGTATAAAAAGTAATATATAATTTATTATATTAACTTTTTGTTTTATTTATTTATTTTTTTTGTAAATTTATAAATTAAATTTGTCTTTTGTTAATTTTGATTTTGGTTTGATTGGATTTCCTAGATATTCTCCATTAATACTATAAAGTTTTGCTGTTCTGTAGTTGAAAATATCTCCAACGAAAATGTGCCTATAGGTAGGTCTGTTTATAGGGGTTCCAGTAATAAAATTGTTGAAAGCAGGAAAAAGAATAAGTGTTAATGATTTGTTGAATTTATTGTATAAATTTTTTGTTTTGTCTTTGTTTAGTTTTGCTATAATCCATATTTTTTGAGTATATACACCATTATTTTCATCAATAAATTCTATAGAAGCATGATTATGCCCTGCTAAAATCAAATCAGAGAGCATTGCTTCTGCGCTAGGAAGTTTGTGTCCGTGTAAGAAAGCTATTTTATCTATAACGAGTTCGTCAACAATTTTAGAATTAATAAGTTCTTCTAAATGAGCATCATGATTTCCAGAAACAATAGTTATATTATAATCTTTTAGTTTATAAAAAAATTTATCAATTTCAATTTTTTCTTTTTTTGATGGATATAATAAAGATTCTTTTATATCCCCTAATATGATAATATCTTTTATATTAAATTTTTTTGTTAAGTTTATTATTCTATCAGCCATGAAATTAGTTGAATCATAAATTTTAACTCCTTTTTCTATTAATTTTAAATCATAACCTATATGTAAATCACTTAATACAATATAATTTTTATTAAGCGTATTGACAATAGCAGCTTCTTCTCCAAAAATAAATTTTACTGTTTCTAAATTTTCCATATTCTCATTTTAAATCAATTAAACAACAAACCATACAATATATTTTATATTTTTATCCATATTCCAAGTATAGCAACACCCCACACTTCCACTATTCATGTTGTTTTATATATATTAGTATATTAATAAAATAGTAATATTAAAATATTTAATTGTACTAATTTTAAATTATTAAAAATATTATCGGAACTGTGGGGTCTTATGTCATTTACTTATGAAGAATTATGGCAAATTGTTCAAAACGAGAAACAAAATAATAATCTTCAAATCATTAATAAAAATATTTATAACGACGCTAATAAATTTTTACAAGACTTCAAACAAAAAGAAAAGAATGAGGAAAATGAAATATTAATAAAAAATACAATAAAACTAATAGAAGAATTATATGAAAAAAGAAAGCAGAAAATACTTATTTATTTAGCTTATAAAAAACCATTACCACAACCTGTTATAGATATTGAGCAGGAATTTTACAATAAAATAAACAAAATAATATCTGAAAATAAAATTATTGAAATTTTATCTAATAATAACAAAACACTAACTTTTAAAACATTAGTGGACATTAATACAGAGATAAGATTGCCATCAGGAAAGATCTTTGGCCCTATAAGTAAAGGCACAATAATAAATAATGAAGATAACGAAGAAGATATTAAATATTTGATATCGAGTGCTATATGTCAACCATTATGATTGATAAAAGTAAAATTTCTATTTTAATCGAAACTATTAATATCAAATATATAGTAATTTATAGATTGGAGGATTGAAAATTTAATTCTGATTTTTGATTTTATATTATTAATCATATATTTTTTTAAATTTGTGTATTTTGGCCTCCATTTTCATTATTATTTTCATATATACCTTTATTATAAATACCATTACTGTTATCTTCAAGACTTCTCTGTAAATTTGCAATAGGTGTCTTATCTACAACTCCAATTCCAAAATTTCTATAACACATAATCTCACTAAATTTCTTTTTTATTATTTTATTTAATGATTATTTTTCATATATTTATATTTTATTATTTGTTTTGTATAAATCAGAAAATTATAATAACATATATAAATATAAATGAGAGATAGATGATGAAACCTATATTAATTATATATAATTTATATATAAAATGTATATTAATTTCATTATTCATATAAATTTATTATTTTTTTATTATTGGTAATATTTATTATTTTTTGTATATCAATATTCTTTATATTAAGTGATATTATGAAAGAAGAAGAAATTGAGAAACTCATCAAGGAATATCAATTGCTTGCTGATCAATTACAGTCTTTTGCTGTACAGAAAGATCAGTTCTCTATAGAGAAGGAAGAATATAAAGAAAGTTTAAAAGAGCTTGAGAATGCCACTGGTAAGATATATATGAGTGTTGGTAGTGTCATTATAGAAGCTTCGAAAGAGGAAGCTATAAAGAAAATTAAAGAAAAGCAGGAATCTGTTGAGATGAGGCTTTCATTAATAAACAGGCAATATGAGGACCTTTCTAAAAAAGAGAAGGAAATGAGGGAAAAAATAAACAAAATTACACAAGAAATGTATAAACAATAATCAAAGAATAAATAATCAGAGGAATAGAGTGGGGGGATGGAGGTAATTACTTTTGATTCACTTGAATTTATGGTTAAAGAAGTTAGAGCTAACACAAAGAAAGTACTCATAACCTTTCACTCTATAGGGGATTCGGATTCTGTAGCAAGCGCACTTGCATTAAAAGAAATATTTGGGGATTATGCAACAATTGCAACTCCTGATGCAATAACTGCAAATGCAATAAGAATGCTCAAAGCTGTTGATATAAATCCAAAAATAATAACAAATGATTTTGATGATGCTGATATTATATTTCTTGTTGATGTAAATAATTTTGAAGATTGTGGTAGTTTTAGATATAAATTAGAAGAGTTTGAAAAAAATATTATAATAATAGACCACCATATGCTTCATCAAATAAACAAACAAAATGTTTTTGTCTTCAACAACGAAAAATATAATTCAACCTCGAGTATTATTTATAATTTATTGAAAAGAATAAAACAACCTATAAGCAAAATCCTTGCTTATATAATACTTTATGGGATTATTTCAGATTCTGCTGATCTTAAGAATGCATTTCCAGAAACCTTCATACAAATAGGGGAATTGTTGAAGTATGTGGGTGTTGATTATGATGAACTGCTTTCAAAAATAGAGCCTATGATTGATGCAAAGTCTAGAGAAGAAACTATGGAAGATGTATGTAAAGCAGAAAAGATTATAATAGGAAAGCTGCTCTTTATTTATGGAAAAGCACACTCACATGCTAATGTATCTGCAGATGTTGCTTTAAGGAGTGGTGCAGATATTGTCTTATTCTATTCTTTAAATTCAGAAGGTATATCATTATCTGCAAGGCTTGCAGAAACTCTTGATAAATTGTATGGAATACATTTAGGTAAGATAATGAAGGATCTTGCACCAATAATAAAAGGTAGTGGTGGAGGACATCCTTGTGCGGCTGGCGCTTATGGTCCAGTTGCAGAGGCTGAAGAGCAATTCAAACAAGCATTCATAGAAAAGATAAAGTATTATGTAGAAAGATGATTATTATTTATTTCAATATTTTCAATATATTTTTATTATAATAGTACAAGTATAATAGTACAAGTATTATGAATAATCTATATAAATAATTTATAATTTTAATGTTTATACAGAGTGAATTGCTTGAATGATAATATTATTCAAATAGAAGAAGCTAAGCTCAGCGCTCATCATTTAAAAGTGATGCTCATATCAGGAATAAGCTTCTTCACAGATGCTTATGATTTATTCATAATAGGAGTTATATTAATACTTATAAAAAATGTATTTAATACAAGTGCCTTTTCACTTGGAATGCTCGCAAGCTCTGCGCTGTTTGGCGCTGTTATAGGACCATCCTTATTTGGCTATTTTGGAGATAAATTTGGAAGGAAGAAAGTGTATTGGACAACAGTACTGCTGCTTGCAATATCTGCAATAGGATCATCACTTGCATTTGGTATTATTGATCTAATAATATGGCGTTTCGTGCTTGGAATTGCAATAGGTGGTGATTATCCGCTCAGTTCAACAATAGTTGCAGAATATTCAAATAAATCGAATAGAGGTGCATTAATTGCTTCAACATTTGCAATGCAAGGGTTTGGTATAATAGTAGGAATTATACTTGCATTTGCTTTAATATATAGTGGGATTCCTTATTCAATAGCATGGCGAATTCTTCTAGCATTCGGCGCAGTTCCGGCTTTGCTTACCATACCTTTCAGGAAGAAGCTTGATGAGACTCCTTGGTATCAGGAGATGCTTAAGAGCAATGCTGATAATAATAAAAAACACGAAAAATTTATGAAGGTTGCAACGAAAAGAAAAAATATTTTATTAGGCACAACATTATCTTGGTTTCTTATTGATGTAACTTATTATGGAACTGGTATTTTTACTCCATATCTAACAACTGTTTTTGGAGTTTCTGGAATATTATCCTCTATAGAAACAACTGCAATCCTCTTGCTACTTTTTGCAGTCCCTGGATATTGGGTGGCAGTTGCGCTTATAGATAAGCAAGGTAGAAAATCAATGCAGGTTATAGGATTCCTTGCTGTTGCAATATCTTTTATGGTTATCGCATTATTTGGTGGAGCAATGCTCAGCACAATACCTATACTATTCTTTGCAATATATGGCCTTTCATTCTTCTTTACAAATTACGGGCCCAACACAACAACATATGTATACCCTGTTGAATTATATCCTACAGAATTTAGGTCAAGAGGACATGGGATTGCTGCAACTATAGGCAAGCTTGGTGCTGCTTTATCTGCATTATTTCTTCCATTAATTTTAGCAAAGATTGGTGGATTTTCTCTTCTGGCAATTCTTGGTTTTATAGCGCTGCTCGGTGCAATCGAATCATTAGTCCTGCTTCCCGAAACAAAACAAAGATCATTAGAGATAACATCAAGAGAGTTTGAACTGCATTTAATTAATGATACTCTTTCAAAAGATCTCAGAAATCTTCTAGAGCATGCTAAAAATACAACATTAATAATAAAAGAATCATTTTCAAAAAATAAGATAGATTATAAAAGCTTATTTGATGATGTCAAAAGTGAAGAGCACAAAGCAGATATTATTGTAAGAAAGATATTTGATAGTATAACCTCTATAAACATCAACCCCTCTATATATGGCGATATATCACGCCTCGCAAAAAGATTAGATGATATTATTGATATTGAAGAGGCTATAGTGTCGCGTATATCAATTTATAATATAAAAAAACCAGATAAATATATGAAGGAGTTTTCTATTCTAATTGAGCAGTGTATCAATCAAATTGATGAAGGATTGAATGTGCTAAACAAAATTGAAGTAATGAATGATATGAAGAGTATTGAGCATGTACATATCGAAGTTTCTGAATTTGAAAATGAGGCTGATATTCTATTAAGGTTATCGCTTGAGCATGCTTATAAAATGAGTGCAAAATCTATGATTAAATACAAAGAAATTTATGAGCTATTTGAATCTGCAACGGACAAAGCAGTTGATGTTGTAGATATTATAGAAGATATAGGGTTAAAGTATATTTATTCAAATACCTATTAAATATTATGAATATATATTATAAATATATATTATAAAATATAAAAATTCTCTAATTTATTTATTTGTATTCTTTATAGTTATATATTTTTTTGTTCTTGTTAATATTTTTATCATACTTTTTCTATATCTTCTATCTTTATCTTTGCACTTCTTTTCTGCGCTACCTTTGCTATTCTTGCATTTCTTTTCATCTCCTCTATATTGCTTGCGCCTGCATATCCCATTGCTGCCTTTATTCCTGAAGTAAATTCTGCTATAACATCACTCACTTCTCCTGTATAAGGAATAAGCAGCTCAATTCCTTCTGCAATATTCTTTGAGAATGTTGCATATCTATCAAGCGCCATTCTCTTTGCCCTTGCCGCTGGGCTTCCCATCCCTCTATGTGTTTTATAATACTTTCCTCCTATCTGTGTGAGTGCGCTTGGGCTCTCCTTACACGAAGCTAAAACATAGCCCATCATAGCGCTTGATGCACCAAAAGCTAATGCTGCTGCTACATCTCCCGGGTTTCTTATACCTCCATCTGCAATTATAGGTATATCGCTGCCAAGCTCTTCAAGCGCATCGGCTGCTTGGGAAACAGCAAACAAAGTTGGCGCTCCTGCTTTCGTAACATCTGTAGTTATGCATATCGAGCCACTTCCTATTCCCATTCTAAGCCCAGCAACATCTTCTAACTGGCTTATAGAATCCAGCACTTCTTCCCTTGTGCCTAAATTCCCTATTATAATATCAATATTATCCACTTCACTCATAATCTTCTTTGTTGCACTGATTACATTGGAGTTGTAAAAATGAGCTACATCTATTAGCAAAGCATCTGCATATTTTGAAAGTTTTTTTGCTCTGTCAAGATCAAAAGGAGATATTGCAGCTGCAACTGCAAGCCTTCCTTCATTGTCTCTTGTTGCATCTATATACTGTTCTCTTAATATTATATCTCTATAAGTTATCAACCCAAATAAATTATTATTTTCATCAACTACTGGCAATTTTTCAATTCTATTACTCTTCAATGTTTCAATTGCTTCTGCTTCTTTTATATCTTTTTTTACACTTACAACATCTTTTGTCATTGCTTCGCCAACTTTAATATTTTGATCGCAGAATCTGACGTCTCTGCTTGTTATGATTCCTACAAGTTTTCCATTCTCAACAACAGGAAGTCCAGAAATGTTGTTTTTCTTCATCAGCTCTGTGGCTTCACTTACTTTTGCATCTTTGTCTATTGTTACAACATCCTTTATTATGAAAGACTCGCTTCTTTTTACCTGCTGAACCATTGCGACTTCTTCTTCAGTAGAGCAGTTTCTATGTATAACACCTATTCCACCAAGCCTTGCTAATATGATTGCCATCTGCGCTTCTGTAACTGTATCCATAGGAGAAGATACAAACGGAATATTGAGTTTTATATTTTTTGAAAATTTTGTTGATATCTTTATATTATTGGGCTCTACTTTAGAAAGCCCTGGAAGTATCATAATATCTTCAAAATTAAAGACCGTAGGTGCTGTATTGAACTTATCAATATATCTACCCATATTCTCACCCTTTATTATATTATAATTTAAATATAAATTTATAAATTTATATAAATAAAAAAAGGAAATAAATAAAAGATATAAATTTTATTAAAATAATATTATATTTATCATAAAATAAGAAAATAAAGAATTAAATTCTTAATTCTAATTTATATCTAATTACCTCCTGCTCCTCCTCCTTCCATTCATATCACCGCAATAATATAACTAGAAAGCTTTAAATATATTTTTCATAGTTTCTTTTGTGTTAGATGGATAACGAATATATTATTCAATAAAAATTAATAGAAATATTTTGCTTCTGATCTATCTACTTATAATATAATAATATGTTATCAACTTATATATAGAGGTATCACTCAAAGAATAAAAATAACAATAAAGATACTCTCTATAAAATATAATATAATAATATTTTGGTATTTTAGGATATAGAAAATTCAACAGAAGTAAATAAGAAAAAAAGATTATAGCGAGGGATGGATTTGAACCATCGGTCTCCGGGTTATGAGCCCAGCGGGCACTCCAGACTACCCTACCTCGCTATCAAACAAATGAAACACTCAATCTTTATATTTATAACTTGACATTAAAAAGTTGTTTTTATTAAATATTATATATAATACTAAAATATAAAAATATAGTACAAAGAGAAATTCATTTATTGGTTGCAGTGTTATCTGTGCTTTCCATCATTTTTTCTATTTCCTCTCTGCTTACTTGTGTTAGCTTCCCATTACATATGCTGCATTTGAATGTATTTTCATATGCAATATCAAAAGGATACATTATTTTTGTATTTTTATAACAATTAGGGCATATAAAATAGTCGTTGCAATTATCATCAATCTCTACTTTTTTGTTTTCTTGTTTTGTCAAGCTTTCTATAAAAGCAGGGATTTTATCAACATTGACATACCAAGCAAATGAAAGCCATCCGTTTGCATTTTTAGCTATATAATAATTTGTAATGCCGTAATTCTGCAGCATATTCAATACTCTTCTCACAACATTAATCTTAATGTTTAATGCTTCGGCAATTTTATCATCAATCTTGGGCTCAGATAATGTTGATAATATATCAAGAGTCATGCTGCTTACATTTTTCTTCAGATATTCAACAGCAGCGCTATTATTCTTTATCATTGATATTGCTTGATTAACTTCAGCTGTGCTGAATGTTGCTAATGGTGGATGCTTTTTCATCTTTGCCTCTCTTTTTATTTCTTCTCTTACAGAATCAATTATATTTACTCTTTTATACAGTGCCCTATAGCCCCTATCATATTTACTCAGATCTATTTCCTTCTTTTTTCTTTTTATTTTTTTTGATGCATTCTTTGCACTTACTTTCTGTTTCATCTTTCTACTTTTCTTATTCTGTAATCTATTTAGCTTTCTGACTGCACTTTTTTTCTTTTTAATATTAGATTTAGTTTTTTTCATCTTTTTTATCGCCAATTAAACACCCTTTTATTAAAAATATTATATATAACAAATAGCAATAATACAACAATAGTGTATTGTTAATATTTACTCATTTAAAATATATAAAGCTATTGTTTT
The DNA here is from genome assembly GCA_049967795.1 of Candidatus Micrarchaeia archaeon. Classification (GTDB taxonomy): domain Archaea; phylum Micrarchaeota; class Micrarchaeia; order Micrarchaeales; family Micrarchaeaceae; genus JAJZYD01. The sequence goes on from JBMFSA010000006.1 coordinate 21,546, forward strand.
ACTATCACTATTTTTCTGTAATTATTTATACATTGATATATCTAAATACAATCAATATTAACACTTTATATATCGGCCTATATATATTCTATATATATATTATACCTATTCTGATATTTATATTTATCTTATTTCTCTATATAAAGAGCAGCAGCTGCATTTTGTTGAAAATATTAAAATTAATAAATATATAAATAAGATATAGGATAAAAATAAAAATAATTTCTTATTTTATAATAGTTATAGGTATAACGCCTTTTTCAAACTCTATCTCTGCAAGATCTAATGGATTTATTAAACCTTCTGGCACCTTTACTAGGGGTGGTGCTCCATATGCAAGCTGCAATGCTCTTGCACCTATAATTCTTGCCTTTTCAAATTTAGTATATTCTTTTTTATCCATCACTACACCTTAATAAGCAAATGATTAGACGAATGTATTTGCATAATTTATAATATTATATTACAATAATAATTATATATTTTTGCTTTTTTGTCTCATTCAATAATAAACATTCTATAATCTACTATAAGGTTGTTACTGTTGTATGTGCAGATTTGCTTTTATCCCTATCAAGCACATATATTTTTGCAAGATTGATCTGCTTTAGAAGGTCATCATGTGTTATAATGAACACTTGCTCAACAATATTCGGAAGCTCATTTCCAAATACATCAATAAGCTTTGATATTCCATTGCTGTCTATATTGTGTGTTGGTTCATCAAGTATAATCCATCTCAGATTAGGTACAATAACCATCGCCAGTGCAATCCTCAATATCAAACAAGCTATACTACGCTCTCCACCACTTGCAATTCCATCTACTTGCACCCATGTATTGTTGCTGCTTGTATTTACTTCAAGAAGATAATCATTAACATCTGCGGTGAGCCTGACAGCAGAATAATCTTTATATGGATAAAGTCTTGGCCATAGTTGTAGCATGAGTTCATTAATAGATGAAACTAGCTTAGATCTGAGCGAAGCTTCTGTATTGATTATAGAGGTTTTGAATTTATTGAGCTCTGCAACCAGCTCTTGGTTCTTTCTTATTGCTGCTTTCTGTTCATTCAATATTTTAATCTGTTTGTTCTTATCTTCTATCTGACTCTCTTTATCTTTGATATATTTTTTATTGCTGTCTAGTTTTGTGCGTATTTCTGCAACTTCCACCGAGTCCTTTTTAATAAGTTCTTGAAGTGCATAGATTTTGCTGTCATCAACCTCAATGCTGTTCAATTTTGAGGTTTTTTCATTTAATATTGATCTGCTTTTGTTCAAATCCTTTTCATACTGGTCTATTTTTTCAACATCTTTTAATTTTAATTCAATATCATGTTTAGAATCATTGAGTTTCTCAATCTTCAAGCTTATCTCTTTATAGGATTGTTCAAATTTTTCCTTCTCCTCTTTAATATCCTTGAGCTGCTTTTCATCATCCTCTACTATCTTCTCAATTCCATTATAATCTGAAAGCCTTGATCTTTTAACCTCTAGCTCTTTTATCTTCTCATTCAGTATTTTTATGTTTACATTTTTCTGCTTTACTATCTCTCTATTCTTCTCAATAATATTATTGAGCTCTTTGCTTATATTCAACTTTTCGTCAATCAATTTTGCCTTATGCTCTTCATCAAGCGGCCTATCACATACAGGGCATTTCCCTTCGGCATTCTTTAATTCCTTCAATGATTCTTCCAATTCTTTTATTCTATTCAAAGATGAATTGATGAGGCCAGACGCATTGTTGAGCTCTTCAGTATTATTTTCGAGATCCTTCTGTATTTTATTAATATCATATTTGCTTAACAGCTCCTCAATAGCTTTCTTTTCAACAATCTTTTTCTTGTTTGTCAATATTTTATTTTCAAGCTCTCCTTTCCTGCCTGATATATTTTCCATTTTACTCCTAATCTCTATTTCATCTGATTTTGCCTTGTTCATCTCATTTTTTATAATATTATATTTGTTGAGTAAATCCTCCTTGTTTATATTTTTTGATTTCAGCGCTTCTAATTCTTTATTCAGTATATTGATTGATCCTTGCAACTTTGATACTTCATCATTGAGCTTTCTTTTCTCATCAATTTTGCTTTTCAGCATTTTTAATTCTTCTTCATGTATCTTCAGCTTTTCAGCGGCTCTTTTCTCAATATTTATATAATTATTAAGTTCTTTTTTTAAAGTAGTTACCTCATCATTGAGTTTTTCAAGCGAGGTGTAAATTTCACTTTCATTTATACTTGCAATATTCTTTTCTATATATTCAATAGATTTTCCTATGTTGTTGATCAAGGTTGTTGTATAACTCTCAGCAGTAGCGAATGAATCAAGCCCTAGCATATTGTCAATGACGCGCTTCCTCTCACCACCAGTAAGATTTAAGAAGTAATCAAGCCCGTTTTGTTCAGAATATATAACTTTAGAAAAAATATCATAGTCAATCTTAAGAAGATGCTCTATTTCACTGGTAACCTTTTTTGATTGGGACTGTATATATGATCCATTTTTTTCTAGCTTTGCATCACTTTCCTTTTTTGATATAACTCTTGTAACCTTATATTCATCATTGCCTACTGTGAAGATTAGTGATACTTCTGCGCTCTCTTCTTTTTGAGGTCTGTCTGTTATCAAGTTCTGCAATGATGTGCGCTTGCTGTTGAGCTGGGGAAATGTTCCGAAAAGTGCAAATGAGATTGCATCAAGCACCGAGCTCTTTCCAGCACCCATTATACCTATTAGTACATTAACTCCTTTCTGAAACTCAAGCTCTGTATTTTTATGGGTTTTCCAGTTTTTAAGAATTAATTTTTTAAGCATTATATCAACATTATAATAATAATGAAAGAGATCATACAATATAATAATTCAATAATAATTTACTATAAAATTATATAAATATATACTAAATCAAAAAGGATGAAGAGTGTAATAAACAAAAAAAAAGAAAAATAAAAATAATAAATGATTTATTTATAAAATATTTTTATTAGATTTTTTTACTAATTTAGTTGAAGGTGAGTCTAGTTCTGAACGTTTAATTATTTCTATGTGATTTGCCTCAGGAATTGTAATATTTTTTATTTCTTCTTTCTTTATTTCTATTGAATTTGTTTTTATAACTTCAAT
>JBMFSA010000007.1:0-24615 GCA_049967795.1 Candidatus Micrarchaeia archaeon
CCCACGTTCTATCCAAGTTATACTACAAGGGCAGAATTTAAATTTATAATAAATATTTAAATTATATTATAATTTTATAATTAATTATATAATCACATTTAATAAATTATTTAATGAAGCGTAAATAAAATTTATTTTGAATAATACAAAGATATTTAAAATATCTAATATTTAATATTATATTATATCTAATAAATAAATATCTGATAAAATTAATAATTATTAATATATTTTAAATTATTTTGATATAATTGATTTAAAAAAACAAAATAAAAAATAAAAGTGAAATTATGTTTTCAACATACTTTACTTTAATTATACCTGCTTTAATTGCATTTATTGGCTCAATGCTTGCAGTGCCCTTTGTCAAAAGCTATATGCTTGAATCAGGAGTAATATCGATTGATAACAACAAGAAAAACAAGCCGATATTGCCTGCAAGCGGCGGAATTGCTGTTGCATTTGGCTTCATTATAGGTCTTTTAGCATATATATTTGGTGCAAGCTATCATTTTTATGTTCCTGTAGCATCACAAAGATTCATATTTGCAACTGCATTGTCTGTTGCAATGATTGTATTTGTGGGCTTTCTTGATGATATTAATGTAAAGAAAAAGGCAGTTAAAACAACAGGAATGAAGGATATTAGAAAAGGGCTTAAGCAGTGGCAAAAACCTCTTTTTACATTCATAGGAGCTATACCTCTTATGGTCATAGCAGCAGGGACTTATACTGTTGATTTGCCGTTTGTTGGTGTTGTTAATTTTGGAATTTTCTATCCTTTAGTTATTATACCTCTTGCAATAATCTTTGTTACAAATGCATTTAATATTCTTGGAGGATTTGATGGTATTGCAACAGGAAGTGCATTGATTCTAAGCCTTGCACTTTTGATTTATGCATTCTTCTTTGGAACTTATACTGGGATACTCTTATCTGCAATCCTTTTTGCATCTCTCCTAGCCTTTCTTCCATTTACAATATACCCTGCTAAAATACTGCCTGGAGATACTCTTTATTTTGGTATTGGCGCCGCTTTCGTTGCTATAATAATTGTAGGGAATATGGAAGCATTTGGAATTATAGTATTTATCCCGTGGATTGTTGAGTTTGTATTACATTTGAGAAAGAAATTTGATGTAACTGATTTAGGAAAGTTAAGATCAGATGGGACATTTGAGCCTCCTTATGGAAAGAAAATATACAGCTGGACTCATTTAATTATGAATATGAAGCGCTGCAAAGAATGGGAGGTGTCTCTTTATATGTGGATTATTGAAGTGGGTTTTGTTGTGCTTGCATTTGCCTTGAAATTGATTGGATTGCTATAATTTTCTCTTTATTTTTATAACTTTTTATTATTTATAAAGCAATTAATTGAATAAAAAGAAAAAGAGAGAAAATAAAAAAATTAATACAAAAACAGAAAAAATAAAAAATAAAAAAATAAAAAATTAAAAATAAAATTATAGGTTTGTGCCGAGCATAATTATATCTTTCTTATTATTTATTCTTGCTTGAATTTTATGTTTTACTGGTACATATCTTCTCTTATTTACTAGTTTTACATCCTCTTCCTTTATCAGCTTCTTTCTGCCCGCATAGTTTGCATATACATATGCTTCATCAATAAGCTCTTTTACTGTATGCTCAAGCTCTTTCTCAAGATCTATTACTGCTTTCTCATTGATGCGCTCAGCACCCGCCGCTTTAAGGAATTCCTCAATATCGTATAAACTGAAATCTCTGTTCTTACTCACCTAAACACCCTAAGTAAGAAAGTTATAAATAATAAGCTTTTTAAATAAATCTATTTTATTTGTTTAGTGGTATTCTTATCTAGTGAGTTGATGAATTCATCGTTATTTGATAATTTTGATATAAAGCTCGGATTTCATCTCTCAAAAAAAGGATCTATAATGAATCCTTTAAAAGAGGCGATAAAGCATAGATATGGTGCATTTCAAACATTTTTATCAAATCCTAGATCGTGGAAGAATGATCCTATTGACGATAATATTATAGAAGAATTCAAATATGAAGTAAAGAAGAGTGGAATTGCTGCTAATGCACATATACCTTATCTATCCAATCCTTCATCTCCTAATGAAGATGTATATAAAAAGAGCATAGAAGCGATAATCTATAATTTAAGGATATGTGAAGCGCTAGGAATTCCTCTTGTTGTTCATATGGGATCCCACCTTGGCAAGGGCAAGAAATATGGTATTAATAGGCTCGTTTCTGCGCTCTCCCACGTTCTAGATGAAAATATAAAAGCTACAATTCTGCTTGAGAATAGTGCGGGCTATAACAATAGTATTGGTTCAACTTTGGAAGAGATAAAAGAGGTGCTTGATTTGGTGGATTCCAAATATGTAAATGTGTGCATCGATACCGCACATGCATTCGCAGCTGGATATAATATTCGCAGTAAAGAAGGTGTTGAGGCATTTTCATCAAAGATAAATGAAAGTATAAAAAGAGATAGAATAAAGCTTTTTCATCTAAATGATTCAAAATATCCTTTAGGTAGTGGACTTGACAGGCATTGGCATATAGGCAAGGGCTATATAGGTAAAGAGGGATTCATAAATTTCTTTTCAAATCCAGCTTTCTCTTATGGTATTTTTATTATGGAGACTCCTGTTGATGATGTAGGTGACGATTACAAAAATTGGGTTGCAATAAAGAAGATAATCAGCAAAGCCTTTTTGTATAAAAAGAAAATAAACAATTAGAAAAGCAAAAATAAAAAGAAATTAAATTGCAACAAAAGGTAATTGATGTGCAACAGCAAGGAATATTATATAAATTAATATTGCTCCGATTGCTATTGCAATATTATCATCAACGATAGTATCAAGGCTCTCTATGAAAGCAAGTACAAAGCCAATTATAAGTGAATATATACCTATTATAGGATATGAGAAGATTGATACTACTAAGAAGAAGACAAATGTTCCCAAAATTGATTTATGTTTATTATAAGGCAGTTTTGGGCTTCTTATATTGATGCCAAAAATTGTTGCCAAAGGATCTGCAAAAAAAAGTGCAATAAGTGCAGTTATTAAAAATTGTGGGTTGTGTATAAAGCCTATTAGCAAGGAGGTGCCTGCTCCTAAATATAATGCCCCTAATCCATATACAGTATCATTTCTTTCAAATAATTTTAACAATCTATAAGATTTACTTTGCAAGTTTGGTATTATTCCATTATATAGATAGCCCAAGAATATGAGTGTAATCGTTGCATATATAGCAGTGTGGAATGGAAGTATAAAGAAGATAAACATTATTATAATGCCTAAAATTATATGAACTATATCTCGCTTTGTCTCTAATTTTTTATCTGTGCTTATATGTTTTCTTTTAAATGTCTGCAAGCCACTTCTATAATAAACGCCGATAATAGTGCTTATAGAGAATGCAATTATCATTAAATATAGCAATGGGCCATTTACATAATCTAAATAAGTGAATAATATAGAAGTAACAATTAACAATAATACAAATTTTGTAAGATTATTAGAATAATAGAAAGGAATTATTGAGAATAAAATTGAAATACCTAAAATAAAAATTAATGAGTTGCTGCTTATATACGGGTTGATTAAGATTGATATAATAAATACTAGTATAGGGCTTGTAATTATTGGTGCTGCTCTCTTTATTTTATGTTCATGATCTTTATCTATTAAATATAATGCAGCTGTAAATATACAAAATACTATAAATAAGATTTCAAAAATCTCCATATTCTCCTGCTATTTTTTAAATTTTTCATTTTTATTAATATTAAAATAGAAGAGCAAAATTTATTAACTCTTTCAATTATTTTGATAGTCATAGGAATATCTATAGGAAGTTAGCTTTTATATACGGTTTGTAAATAATAATCTAACCTATAATAATATTGGGCAAAATGCTTTCCTTGCTTATACTTATGTTGATTTCAAAAAAAATACTAATAAAAAAGATTATATTTTATACTAAAAAATCTAAATTATTGATATAATTAAAGTTGCGATGATGAATCCTCCTATAAGAAGCATAGGAACGATGATCTTTGCTAAATTGAATACATAGTTTAGAATATTTGTAATATTGTTTTTTAGATCAAGCCCCCATACTCTAAAATTCTTTAATATATTCTTTCTATAGTATACATCAACAACACTTGCATCCTTCAATGCCTCCTTTACCGCTTCATCGATGTATGGTGCAATCATTGATATTGTCGTTACTCTTCCTAAAACATTACTTGCAGTTCTATTAAGCGAGTTGACATAGTGTGTGTCTGTTGTCAATACCTCTGCATCAATATTATGTTTTTCTTTAATATATTTGATTATTGAGTTTCTAAATGCAGGAAGGAAATTATTTGCATTGAAAAGTAGCATAATCTTCTTGAAGCTTCCAATTTTGATGTATAAAGTGCTTAAAGGACCTGGTGCAAGGTCTATAGGTCTTCCAATCTTATTATAGAAGTTTACACTGCTTACTCCAACAACCAACTCTTTTGCTTCTTTTATCTTCTTCATATTTTTTATAGCTTTTATATACTCATAAATAAAAGGTGTGTTGGGCTTAATGCCGTCAAGCTCGTCTTTTGATGCACTTTCATATCTTGAATTGTGCAGTTCAACTGTAACTAAATCAGCATTCTTTCTATTCAATAATTCCTTTATTATTTTTGATGATGCAATATTAAAGTCCTCTGTTACTTTTGGCGCTCTGCTGAATGTTGCAATATCAACACCATCTAAATTCAATATTGATACTTTTGCTGTATTATATATGCCTTCTAAATAGTTTATGCTTTTTATATTGAGCTTTTTTGCATTCTTTATACCCTCATCTATATCCTTCTTTATTATATTAAGCTCTGAACTTGAGATTGGATTACTATCTTCATTGACTGTTGAGTGCAGTATAAATGCATGCATCTTATATTTTTTTGTTATATAATCGTTTAGAAGGTAAGGAAAGTTGCTTCCTCCTATATTCCCTACAGGTCCATAATGTATTTCAGGTATATAAAATAATGCTTTTGGCAGATTATCTTTCTTTAATATTATTGTGTGTGTTGGTACATCCATTTTGTATCCAGCTTGATTGGAAAGCTTTATGTCAACGTCAAACAGCCAGCTCTGCACAACACTTGCAAATGCATCAATGCCGCTGAAATTCAGTCTTCCTTTTATCGGCTTGTCTATTATATATAATATAATATAGCTTATTATTGCGAATATGAGCAATCCAACGACAAGCTTTACCAGTAAAAGCCATAATGGTGCTATGAAGACAAATATAATGCTTGAAGCAGCGACATATATTAATATATTAATAATAGGTTGTATTGCTGAATATAATAATGCCTTTCTCCTTACTCCTATAACAATCCTGCTTATAAAAAACCATAAACCAAAAATACTAGCATTTCCTACAATTATAACAGATCCTGCAAGCAGATAGTTTGTTGTTATATAATAAAAAGAGCTTGCAAGGATTATGAATATTGAATATATTAATGCCCCAACTGATGTTATAATCAGAAGATGTTTAATTCTTATATTTCTTTTTAAAAGCTTGATTGATAATATAGTTAAAAGTGTTGGTAATATTATAACAATCAATCCCATTAATATGCTGTTTGTTGCAATAAGCAGAGGATCTATTGGTGTATTGCTGACCAAGCTGTTTTTATAGCCTATTAACAGGCTGGATATAGCACCTATAAAAATAGAGTAAATTATGAGCGCTGATAAAATCTTATAAGCGCTTGGCAGGCCCCTTGAGAATAGATGGAGCCTCTTTATTAAACTATCATTACTTTTCAACATAAAATCATAGACTATTTAATAATTTTTATAAAAATCCGCTAAAATAGAATATAATGACTTACTTACCAAACCTTCTTTGCCTGTTTGCATATTCATCAAGCGCTCTTTTATAATCCTCTTTTGTGAAGTCAGGCCAGTATTTTTTCTCAAAATACAATTCAGAATATGTAGTTTGCCAGGGAAGCAAGCCTGATAGGCGCATCTCTCCTGAGGTTCTGATAAGCAGATCTATATCATCAACTGTCCTGCTCATAAGATAATTTCTAAATGTGGCTTTTTTATCAATCTTTTCCTTTTTATTTTTCATCATCTTCTTTATATTATCAATAGCATATGCAATATCATTCTTGCCGCTATAATTAATAAGCAGATTTATCATCAAATCATTATATCTCTTTGTCAAATTTTCAAGCTTCTTGAGTGCTACTTTCAGCTCTTTTGGAAGAGGTTTTAGATCGCCAACAATATTAATTCGAATTTTATTATCTATTAAATCTTTTATTAATTTTTTATTATGTGCTGCATTTATATAGAGTTTAAATAATGTATTCAATTCCTCCTTTGTTCTATTCTTCAGATTCTCATTTGATAGTCCCCATATTGTAACAGTTTTGATCCCAAATTCAGATGACCATTTTGCAAATTCAATAAACTTATCTATGCCTATTTTATAGCTATTTAAAAGTGAAAATCCCTGCTTTCTTGCCCATCGCCTATTGCCATCGGGTATAATTGCAACGTGTTTTGGTATTTGTGCATTTTCCATACTAATCACAAACTATCAGATACTATTATTTGTTATTATTATAAAAAAGTTAAATATAAATATTAATATATATGTTATTTACGCTTCTTATTTTAGGATTTTTGAAGTTTATATAATAGATATCAGCTAATTTTATGAAATAATTATTTTACATATATATTTATATATTTATCTATATAACAATATATGTAGTAAAGTATAAAATTATATAGTATAATAATAAAATATAAAACAGTAAAGAGAAAAATTAAAAAGGTGAGAAGATGGAAATATCTAGAAATGCAAAAAAAGGGAAAAAAGAATGTAATAGATATAATAGAAATATAAATGGCTTTATGGGTAGTATGAAAAAGGCAGAGATACTTTTTGTGTTATTATTTTTAACTGTTCTTAAAGTTAGCTTTGCCAGCTCCTATAATATAAATGCTAATGCATCTACAAATCCTCTTTATTTTCAGGTTATGCCTCTGCTATCTAATGTAAAATCAATGCTTGCGCAGATAGGTCCTGCATTAAGTGCAATGCTCTTCATAGTTGCTGGCATTTTTTATGCATTTGGGCAGCTGCTTCCTCCTGAGAAAAAGGCGCAGTTTCATACAACTGCAATTAATGTAATAATAGGTGCTATAGTTATTGCTGCATTGAGCTTTGCGTCAACTTCATTGGCAACTGCATCAACACAACTGCTCAGTAATTTCACATCAAATGCTGTAAATACAACAATTCATTGATTAAAAATTTTGGAATTTTTAGGTTTGAAAGATAGAATGGTGGATGGATGTTTGATATTGCAGTGCTAATTATAGCAATTATGCTTGCTGTTGGCGGAATTATATATGGATTAGGTTACGCTCTAGATAATAGGAGAATAAAAGAGTTTGGAATGAGCGAGCTTATTCAGAGCACAATAAATGGTGCTATATTATTTGTATTGTTTGCTGCATTCAGTAGAGTTGGAGTTGTTACTCAGATAATTAACCAGCTTTCAGGTAATCTTTCAAGTAGTGCGGCAAGCTTCTGCGGTCCTTATCTATCCTATAACTATGGCCTTTGTACATCATACAATTATCTTGTTGGTAGTACTTTCATCTTCAACAATAACCTAGTAATATCTCTCTCATCGCAGATATCAGGTATTTTAGCTTTATTAATTGATATTTATTTAGTTATAGGAACTATATCAACAGTTGGATTTTCATTTGTTTTTATATCTTTTAAATTGACTGCACTATCAATATTCCTCATGCCCTTGAAATTCATCATTGAATTTTTGTCAACATCACTGATGATGGTATTTATCCAAGCTGCAATTGTCTATGGAATTGCCTTTATAGTCCCTATACTTCTTTATGTTGGATTGACGTTGAGGACATTTTACTTTACTAGAAGGTTAGGAGGTTCAATTCTAGCAATTGCAATTGGATTTTACACTGTTTTTCCAATGACCTATATAATGAATATAACAATTATACAGAGTGCATATCCTTCAGTTCTGCCTTCTTTATATTCTGCAATTGAAAATTTTGGACAGGCTGTCAGTAATTATTCATCCTCTTTATTTTCAACGATAAATTTTAGTCAAATAGATGTAGCGGTGTTGTCATATAATTTTGTTAAGTCCTTAATAAATTCAAATTCTATAACAAACACTATATCAAGTTCAATAACAAGTTCTATACTTAATCTATATACTAATAGTTTATCTTCAATGAGCCCTATAAGCAATGCTTTTAATTCATTGGTCGGTGTTGCAACAGAGTATTTGAGCTATCTTGTAATGGATCTGTTTATACTTCCTTTTATGAGCTTTGTATTGACTATTATATCAGTGAGGGAGCTTGCAAGAATATTAGGAAGTGAAATTTCATTCGGCAAATTTGACATATTTTAATTTTTAAATTTTAAAGAAAAGTTGGATTAATTTAAAAATGAATGAAAATAAAAGAAAAAAAAATAAAAAAGATTTTTATGGAGAAAAATTATATCTTATATGCGATGCTTGCTGTATGTGCAATTATAGCAGTATCAAGTATAATTTCTCTCAATCTATATCTAATATTATTTGATTCTATACTGCTCCTGCTTTCAATTGCATTATTTGCATTCAGTGATATATTTCATAATCTAATAATAAAGCATAGTAACATTATACAAGTATTCAACGGCTACGAGCTCAGCAATGACCGGAGCATAGCAATATTTAGATCCAATGGAAAGGTATGTGCCCTTTCTGCGGCAATGATTGATCCATCAAATGTTGATGAGCTGAGTAAGGATAAGATTGAACATCTGATAGGCAATATGAACTATCCATTCAAGCTTGTCATGAAAACAGATAAGCTCGATATAAAGAAGATTATAGATAAATTGCAGACAAAGAAGAGCATGCACGAGATTGCAATATCAAGACTAAATTCAAACAATAGCAAGCATAGCTTATATATAAACAAACTCAAGCGCGAGATTGAGATCATCGAGCATGATATAGCAAGTATAAGCAATGGCACTGTTCCAATAAAGCTCATCTATTATGTTATGACTGTAGCAGTTGCAGATACTGTTTTGGAAGCGAGCGAGCGTTCAAAATCCCAGATTAAAGAGATAGCTGCGCAGTTCAATGTTATGCTCTCATCACATTCAAGCATTTTAGAAGGCGATGATTTGATTAGGCTGCTTGAAATAGATGCAATGAAGGTGTTTAATTGATTGACTTCAAGATTTCAAATAATAATGAAGCAAGTAAATATATTTCAATATTTGGACAGAGCGAGCCTGTAATAGATGAAAATAGCGAAAAGGGGATTTATATAGGTAGGACTGCATTGTATAATTCACCATTCTTCCTTGACCACTCTATGCTAATGAATCCCCATATATGTGCAATAGGAACAACAGGATCTGGAAAGAGCTACTTTTTAAAGAATTATATTATAAGAAGCTTTAATGCAGGAATAAACAATATATTAATAATAGACTGGAATAATGAATATTTAGAAGTCATGAATTTTATATATGGAAAAACTATATTTTTAGGAAGTGAAAATCACATCAATATTTTCGAGATTTTTAAGAATAAGATGAAGGCAGCTGAATATACTACTTCCTCAATTGTATCAATGCTTGGCTTGGATTCAAATGAGAAGGCAATGCTCTATAATATAATATCATCAGCACTTATGGAGGAAGAGAATGAGCATGTCAATCTAAGATATATAATGAATATGATGTCAATGCCATCAATGCGTATGCTCAGGCTAAAGCTTGCCGAGCTGCTCAACAGCAATATATTTGCAGATACAAACACATTTGATCCGGAAAGCCTCCTTAATGGAGTATGTTCTCTCAATATATCAAGGCTTGATAGCGATGCGCAAAGAAAGCTCGTTGTTTCAGCCTTTCTTGATCTTTTAATTGAATTTATGCACAATATGCAGATCAGTGAAGCCAATAGGCGCCTTGTAGTCATTGACGAAGCATGGAAAATAATAGATGCAAACAAGAGCTTTGTACAGCTTTTCAGGGAAGGAAGGAAGTATGGCATAAGTATAGCAATAGCAACGCAGAACCTCAAAGACATTCCTTTAAGCATATTGTCAAATATTGCATCTGTATTCATATTCAGGATGCAGAATAGCGAAGATGTTGAGTCATTGATGAATGCAAAGATTCTTGATAAAAAATTTGAAGACCTTCCTTCAAAGCTAGAAACAGGAAGCTGCATCGTTCATTTAATCTATAAATCAAAATTGGTAAAGAACTTTATGATTAAAAAAGTAGATGGATTAATTACAAACATCTGTAATTTAAAGATAGATGATAATATGATGGCAAAGATATCAATTGAGAAGATTGTAGAGGAAGCTAATATATTTTTTAGAAGGGATATGGTTGAAAAGATCAGAGAATTCATTGAAAGCAATAATAGAGATATTGAGCTCTCAGCTCTTATAAAGATGCTTATAAAAGAAGGCTCATCAAGATCTGAAATTGTTGCATATTTGAGGGCTCTTGATATCAACGATCTTGCAATTGTAAGCAGTATAAATAATTTGGAAATTTAAACTTATAAACATAATAAAGAATGATTAGATGGAAGGAAATTATACCTGTTCTTTCAATGTCAATGCATTTATGAAAATAAAATTTGATGAGCTGAAAGCAATTATGGATGGATTTCCGGGGGCTACACTTATTCAAAGAGGCACTATGCTGAAGTATTTGATAAAAGAAGGTGAGGCAAAACTAGAGGATAGTAAAAGCAGTTCAACAAAATCAAATAATTATAAAAATGAAAAATTAAAAAAAAGAAGCAGTAAAAATTTGATAATGCTTGAATTAAGGAAGGACAACATAACTGCGATCTTCTATACAGATGATAAAGAAAAAAGAGAGGTACTTTTATTAAAATTTTTTTCAATCCTTGCTTATTTAAAAAGGGCATACGATGTTTATATAAACAGCCTCTATGAAGAGATACTTCATATTATCACTCCATATGTTCTATTGCAGCATGAAAATGAATTTTCAGAAAGTGCTGAAGATAATTACAAGAAAATTATACAAGAGCTGAGCGCTTCAAATTACAAATTGTCAAATGATATAATAAATTTGTCAAGATATAATACAGAGAATATGAAGAGGCTTAAACTTCTTACTGAATTCTATAATCAAGTAATTGCTAAATTCTCAATAAACACTTTTAATTTAAATAACAAGTTTGATGCGCTTGTTCATTTGGGGATTGATAAAAAGCTTCTAGAGGAATTGAGCAAATTGGATTTTGATATTAAGAATACAGCAATAAAGAAGAGAAAGAATTCAATACTATAAATTAAAGAGAACAAAATAGAAAAACAAAATAAAAAATAAAAAAGAAAATTAAATATTAATTATATTTGTTTGCTTCTAAACTCCTCTCTTAGTGTATTAAGTATAGATAGAAAAGCGCGCATGCCACTTCCAACAATATAATAACCATTCCTTTTTAGGTAGATGTTCTTGCTATCTTCTCTAATTATATTAAGTGCCTTTGCTACTATCATCTCTTTATAAAGAATTTTATAAATTGAAGCGCCAAATTCTTTTTTAAATGCTTCTTTGTTAATTTTTAATCCAAAAAGATGATTCAGCAAAAAGTAGTATGCAAGTTCTTTTTGTGATAGAAATTTTTCTCTTACAACAGGTATTTTTTCATTGTCAATTAATCTATTATATTTTGGAACAGAAAATGAGTTAATATAGAAATGATTTTTAAATAGGCTAATACTGCTTGATCCTATACCTATATATGAATCGTACTCTATAATATATTCATCACTTAATACATCATTTTTTCTTGAGAAACACCAAACTGTTGAAGGTTTATATGATGCAGAATCCATTCTGCTTAGTAAGAGGTTATAAAAATTTCTTTCATTTTTTCTATTGATATTTTTGAAATTCTCTGAATATATTGAGGGCAGCAAAGGATAATTTGTAATCTGCTTCGTTTTTGCATCTATCAATATGTCAAGGTCATTTCCAAACTGCTCTAATGTTTGTGTATTAAAATTAAATATTAAATCAACTGATAAGGTATCAATTATATCATTTGCTAATTTTATTGTTTCTAAAGTTGATTCAGGGTCCTGCCACGATCTTCCAATATCTTTTGAAAGCTTTTTGTCTAAGGTTTGTGCTCCTATAGAAAGTCTTTTTACTTTCAATGATTTTAATTTCATTAGCTTTTCTTCATTGAGTTCACGAGCTGTTGATTCTATTGATATACTTTTTATTCTTAGTTTATCATTCAAATATTCGAGCAGTGTATTGAGTTCATCAAAATCTACTGTCGGTGTTCCTCCTCCAATATAAATAGTATCAAAATTATAGCCTGAGTTTAGATACATATCAAATTCTCTTTTAAGCCTTTTGAAGTACTCTGCAACACTATTCTTGTTGAATAAGTATCTATTAAAGCTGCAAAATGGGCACAATGATCTGCAGTAAGGAATGTGGATATATAGCATTTTTATATTTTTTATATCTTTATCATTTGCACTACTTTGAAGCTCTTCTAATCGTGCGCCCTCTTTTTCATTTAAGCTTGATAAAAAGTTTTTGCCAGAATTAATTACAAAACTTTCAATAATACTCATTTTATCATTAGTTACTATTATATTATTTAACTTTTTATTTTAAATTTTATAAACAAGCAAGCCTCAAGAGGGAATTGAACCCTCGACCTTCTGCTTTATGAATAATATAATTTACCATGCAGACGCTCTACCACTGAGCTACTGAGGCATATTACTTTTATTATTTTTGTTTTCTCTATTTTCTTGTTTTCTTTTAGGTATTATATTATATAGATAAATAATTAAATATCTTTCATTTTTGAAATTTCAATTATTCATATTTATTAAATTTTTGAATAATTAATTAACTGCTTCTAAAGGTTGCAGTCTCTGTAACTAGATTATTGACAACTACTGTAGCAGGGTTGCTAATACCACTATAACATCCAGCCCCTATACAAGTCCAATTAACAAAAGTATATCCTGAATCTGGTATGGCAGTTATGCTTACATATGAGCCGGCTTGCTGCATTGATATGCCTTGCGGTGTTACTATACCACCTGGTAAAGCTGTTACTATTAGTGGATATGTAATTGTGTTTTGTGTTGAAGGCATAGCTTCCATCATTCCAGCAATTAAATAATTGCCATTTGCAGGGCATGTTTCATTAGCTCCATATGGGCAGTAGTTTGCTGATACATTATAAAATACACTGTACAGATTCTTATTTATTAATATTGTATTAAAATATGCAATACAATAAGTATATTGGCCGTCTTTTATATAAGAAGGCGAGCAGCTTCCTGATATACTTTTATGATTATTTATTATAGCATTAAAACTGATTGAATTCACTACCCCAGGCATTGAATCAGTTGCAAGAATCACTACTGCTGAGATTCCATTACTCTGCTGTATCAAAGATGCTCCGATACAGTCAAAATTTCCATAAAATTTGCATTCTGTAGGAAAAACAGTTTTTGGCAAATTCAAAAATACAAAAAGAATGCTAAGGATAACTGTTATTATAAAAAGTGCGAAGCTGTAAGTAATTAAGAAATCTATTGCGCTTTGTGATTTAACTTTTTTTATTAGCATATACACATCTTTTCTAACTTTATCTATTTTATTTTATTATAATAAAATTAATATATAATTAATAGAACTTTATTAATAATTATAACAATTAATTATTAATCCCAATATTTATAATATTTAGTATATCTATAAAATCTTAACAGAATAAATTATAAAGTATAAAATAAAAAGATTGATGATATGGTAGATTTAGACAATCAAAATTTAGAATATAACTATAAGGAGTTTATAAAAACTATAAGGCCTTATAAAAAATTGAGTCAGAATTTTCTAATAAATGAAAATATTGCAAAAGGGATGTCAAATTTTGCGATAGATAAAAATGTTATAGAAATAGGTCCTGGATTTGGAATAATAACAAAGGAATTATGCAAAACTGCATCAAAGGTAATTGCCATTGAGAAAGATTCTAGGATATTCAGTATATTATCATCAAATCTAAAATGTAAAAATCTGGAATTAATCAATAAAGATTTTTTTGATGTTGAAGAAGATATGCTTAAAGGATATGATATAATTATTGCAAATATACCTTACAGTCTTTCAAGCAAGATAATATTTTGGATCTCAAGAAATCATATGCCTGCACTATTATGCCTTCAAAAAGAGTTTGTTGAACATATGCTTGCTGCGCCAGGCACGCACAACTATTCTAAATTGAGCGTCATATCTTCATTGCATTTCAAGATTACAGAAGTATTTGATGTTCCTGCAGGTTCATTCTATCCTAAGCCAAAGGTTGATTCAAGCGTTGTCTTAATAAAGCCTATTGATAATATTATAACTGAAAATGAGCTGAATATAATATCTCTGCTTATGATGCATAAGAAAAAGAAGCTCAGAAATGCGCTTGTAGACTCTTCATCACAGCTTCATAAACAAAAGGAGGAGTTAAGATTGATTTCTGACCTTTTAGAAGAGAAAGATAAAAGAATATTTAAAATGACCCCTGAAGAAATCCTCAATATATCAAAGAAGATTATTAATCTTATTAATTATTGATGATATATAAATAAAAATTATAAAATAAGAATTGATAATATAATAAATGATTATTAAAATATTATAAAAATAAAGAAAATAATAAAATAATATAAAAATAATATAAATAAAGAGCTTATTTAAAAGCATATGTTGGTTTTTGTACCTCTTTCATTATCTTTGTATTTTTTACTGCTTTCTTTAAAGTTTCTTCAGCAACCTTTGAATTTGCTTCTCCTAAAAGATTTTTATAGTGCATGGGTATTGTATATTTTGCATTGATTGCCTTTGCAGCTTCGATTGCTTCATTTACATCCATTGTATAGGTACCTCCTATAGGAAGCATCGCCGCATCTATATTTTCGAGTTTCTTCATCTCTGGTATGAAATCTGTATCTCCAGCATGATAGAATCTCAAGCCATCAACATCAATTATATAACCAACCCATCTGTTTGCTTTTGGATGAAATTGCAGCCTTTCTGGTTTTATATTATATGCAGGGATTGCTTCAATTCTTATATTATTAATAAATGTTTTAAACCCGGGCTCTATTATCTCAACATTTTCATATTCTCCCTTATTTATACAACCATTTGATGATATTATCTTACTTTCATTTTTCTTAACTTTTTCAATATCTTCTTTGCTGCAGTGATCGAAATGTGCATGTGTTATTAATATTATATCTGCTTTTTCTCTAACTGCATCACTAACTTTAAAAGGATCAAGAAATATTGTGCTGTTGTTTGTTTTTATATAAAAACTTGCATGGCCTATCCAAAACAATTTTCTGTTAATTTCATCCTCTATTTTATCTACCATAAAATTACCTTTAATTTTATTAATATTAAAGATTTGATGATTAGACATATGTATAATATTAAATATATAATTAAATAAATATAAATATCTAAATATTTATATTATTATATAGGATTAGGGATTAAGGAATAATAAAAGAATAAAAAAGAAGCAAAATGAATTAATGGGGTGAATTATATGTTAAATAATACTTTAATTTTGTTTATAATATTATCTGCATTGTCTACTTTGTGTAATGGAAGTAGTTGTGTATATACACTAGCCCCAATCATTATTATTTTGCTTTTTATACTTGCGGCTGCTGGATTGAATAGAGGCCTGAATATGTTTAATATGTTTGGAATAGGTGCTCTTCTTGGTATGGGTACTGGTGTTGGAAAAGGAAGTTCAGGAAAAGGACTAAGGGCAGCAAGTGCCCTGCAGAGAAGGAAAATGAAGGTAAGTGTTAGAAGTGTTGTACCTGTCAAAAACTTAAGTGGCAAAGGAAAAAAATTTGCACAAAATCGTCTTAATAAAAGAATAAATAAATTAATACAAAAGGGAAGATATGGAAAGGCACAAAAATTAGTAAATAAAAAAATTAATCAGCAACAAAAAGCAATGAAAGGAGGTATACTTACACCTCTAATTGAACCAGTTTCTAAGAAACTAACCACTCCTCTATCAAATAAATTATTAAGTGTGCCTGCAATTAGTACTGTATTTGGAAAATATGAAGGAAAAAAAGAAACAACACCAACCCCACCTCATGCTATGGAATCTACAAAAAATACACCACCAATTGCTCCACCTCATGCTATGGAACCTACAAAAAATACACCACCAATTGCTCCACCTCATGCTATGGAATCTACAAAAAATACACCACCAATTGCTTCACCTCCTGTTATGGAATCAACTAAAAAAACTGTTTTAGAAGTACATAAAAAAGTAATCAATAATGTGTTTGAAGAGCTGAAAAGTGGCAATATAAATGAAGAAACTAAAGCTTTATATTTAAATTATCTCTCCTCTATTAATAAAGCTATAGGTGGAGGAGAAATGACTAAAAACTATGAAGGTAAAACACAGAATGATAAGGATATTATTAATAAATGGCTAGAGACGCACCCAGAAAATAACAAGCCAAAAACATTTGGAGAAAAGGCAAAAAGTACTGCAATAGATACCGCAAACTTTGTTTTTATGGACGTTACTGGATTTAGTGGTGTTCCTAAACTTTATAAATTTTATAAAGATTATAAAAATAAAAGAAATCAAGAACCAAAATCTCCGCCAAAAATGGAGAAGAATGAAGAAGAAAAAGATACTTCTTCGCCAAAAATAGAGAAGAATGAGGAAAAAAAAGGTACTGATAAATATAATTCATTTATTGAGATGCAAAATAAAAAGAAAGAAGAATATAATAATGAAAATGAATCTGAAGAATTAAGAGTTGAAGGAGGACCTGAATAAAAAAATTATATTTTTATAGTACTTATATTACATTTTAATATTTTCAATATATTTTTTAACTAAAAGTTCTCCAATCTCTGATCCTGTTGTTATCTCTGGAAGTATCATTCTGTATGCTCCAGCTGTTCCTAGTTTTGGTATATTATCAATATTGCTAACTCTTGATATTATTTTTGCATTTGCATTTGCAGCTCTTGCTGCAACTGTTATCATTATATTCTCAATATCCTCATCACTGCATGCAATAACCTTGCTTGCCTCTTTTATACCCGCAAGCTCAAAGCTTTCCTTGTTCTTCGGATCTGCTGTTATTACTATAAATTTCTTTTTAATTAATCTATCTGTATCAGCTTTCCTTTCAGATATGATTATATTTTCTATACCTTCAGCATCTAATTCGCTCTTTAATATTTCTGCGAAAGAGTTTGCCGGTGCAATTATTATATGGTTCTTCATTTTTTTTACTTTTTTTAATATTCTTTTTTCATTTAACTCCAAACTATTTATATAGTTAAAAAATATAGAAGCAAGGAAAATGGCAACAAGTGCAAATATAAAGCTTCCAATTAGATCAGCAGCAAATACATTTGGGCTGTCAATGCTGCTTTTTGGCAGTATATTGAAGTTTATACCTAGCGAGTTCAAAAGCAGCCATATAAATGCAATTTCAAATTGTATACCTTCATAAAGCAGTAATGCTAATGCTGATATAAAAAGAATAAATGCAACAATTGGTAGAATATATATCTTCTTCTGCATAACATCACTTCATCAATCCAACTAATACTTCGCCAATTTCTTCTCCGCTCAAGATTTCAGGTATAACGCAAAGGGATGCACCTGCCCTTTTCATTTTGTTCACTGTATGTATATCATTAGCATTAGATATTATTTTAATATTATTATTGAGATGCTTTGCTGTTATAATTCCTAATAAATTATTATAATCATTTTTTGTTAAAAATAAGATTGTTGAAGCATTTTTTATATTTGCACTTTCTAAAACTTCATCCTTTGTAAAATCATCTTTTATTATAATATAACCCTCTTCTTCAGCCGTTTTTGCAGTAACAAAATTATCTTCTATTATTACAAATCTTTTGTTTTTCTTAATCAGCTCCTTTGCAATCATTTCCGATAAATCAGAATAACCACAAATTATAATATGATTATTTAATTTCTTGATTGATGTTATAGATATATTTAATTTATATATAATGCTTGTTACTATGCCTATCAATATACCAACAATTATTATTTTTATAATTCCTGTCAGTACTAACAAAGAGGATAATAATAAAAATTCTGATGCACTTAAATTAATTGCCACACTTACAATTGTATTCTCAATTCCACTAGCATCAAATAATGATTCTACTAAATAATAGCTTGAAAGATATAAGTTTCCTGTAATATTAATTAAAAATATAAGCATAAATGCTGCATATAATGCAACGATTGCTATTAATATTATAATTATTTTTAGTGGAGGTAATCTACCTGCATCCAGATCGATTGAGGCTGCCATTAATAATCAACTCATATTATAAATTCACTGCTTACTGCTAAGCAGCTCTTTTAATATTTCCCTACTTGCGGCTTTATTTGTCATTACAACATAATTTGCTCCTCCTTCTATCAGCTTGTTTCTTAAGAATTCATTGCTGGCCCTTGATGCAATAAAAATATTTTTATTTAAATCGCGGGCTGTAAGTGTTGAAAGAAGGTTCTTTGCATCATTGTCCATTACAATTGCAATCGCCTTTGCGTCCTCTATCGAAGCTGCACTAAGCACCTTACTGCTTGTTGCATCTCCTTCAATTGCCTTTATTCCCAACTCTTTTGCCCTTTCTATTATCTTTGGGTTTGTATCTATTATTATAAAAGGAATATTATGTTCTAATAATATATCACTGATCTTTTGACCTACAATTCCATATCCACATATTATAACATGTTCTTTTAATTCAGAAGATTTTAAAAGCATTTTATCATCTTAAATATAATAATGAATATAAAAATTGTAAAACAATAAATATTATTAAAACAATAAATATTATAGCTCCAGCCAGATTCGAACTGGCGTCTGCAGGTCCAGAGCCTGCCATCCTTGACCACTAGACGATGGAGCTTTAACACCATGAAGTAATCTGATAATCTTAATTAATAATCAATATATATTTATAAAAATATTTAATAAAATATTATTAATGATAAAATATAAAATTTAATAAATATTCTTTGCAACATTTATTATATTATAGTTATTTTGTTTATATCATTTGTTTATATCATCTATTTAATATATTTTATAGTATTATATTATATATTTTTTTATTACTAACTATCTATTTAATATTATTCAATTTATTTATCGAGGCTTTAGAATGATTAGAACTAACTTATCAATAAAAGAAGAGGTTAAAGATATAATTCTTGCAGATGTGGTTCTTATTATTGCATTTACTCTTACTTATACAAATGGTATATTTGGAATGAGCTCTCCAAAATGGTTGGGTGACTTTCTCTTCTTGCTTCCAATCGTTGCATTTGGAGTTACATTGAGCTTTGTACTTCACGAGCTTATGCACAGGTTTGTTGCTCAACATTATGGTGCTATAGCGGGTTTTAAATCTTCTTCAATGGGTCTAATTATTACATTTGTAACTGGTTTATTTGGCTTTCTATTGGGCATTCCAGGAGCTACGATGATATATGTGCATAATTTTAGCAAGCGTGAAAGTGGTATTGTCTCTATTGCAGGTCCGCTGACAAATTTCTTTATATTTGGAGTATTTTTAATGATTTATATTATACTTCAACCAGCACCAACAAGCTATTTGGCAGCCATAATTTCATTCACTCTATTCATCAATATACTTCTAGCATTCTTCAATATGTTGCCTATTCCACCATTAGATGGAAGTAAAGTACTTGCCTGGAATCCAATTATATATGTAATTACAATGGCAATAATATTTGGAATAATGTTTACATTTTCAATGCTACCATTAATTACTTTAGTATATATGATAATGATTGCAGTATTCTTCTCACTATTTTACAGGCATCTAATTTTTTGATTGACGCTATGTATTATTTTTTTTAAATTTATATAAAATTAATTTAAAAGTAATAGCTATTTCTTTTATAGATAGATATAGAAATGATTTATATAAAGGAAAAAAGAGATATTAAATAAAATAAATATTATAATAATTTATAATAAAAAATAGAAAAGATAAAAAAGAAATATTATATTATTCACTTGTTGCAGATGTCAAATTCTTTAGCTCCATTGTTTCTGGTGTTTGTTTATTTTTATACATACTTCTTAAATTCATTTTTGTCCAGCAGTCCTTACAGATAACAAGCCTTATTGTCTTGCTCTTCCTTTGTGATGCTTTTACACACGCATGGCAGACCTTTCTATTACAATAGTTGCAAGTTTCTATTTCATGGACTTCTCTTTTACATCTTTCACAAAACATTACCATCTATACACCTTGTTTAGATTTTGCTCTTTTTATTTTATTGTAGTTTTATTAATAATATAATAAGCTACATTTAAAGTATAATAATAATCAATAAAATATAATTTATAATTATAATTTTATAATAAATTATATAATAAATAAATATTAAATTATATAATAAATATAATAAATATAAATATATATAGTTATAATGCAAAATGCAAAATATAATAATTATTAGGTATTTAAGCAGGGAAAAATATAATAATCTTATTAATTGGATTTATTTTGCTTTTTATTATTTTATTTTTAAATAAAAAAAAGATTTTATAAAAATATAAAGAAATAAAATAAAAAATATTATAGAAAATATAAGAGATGTTTATGCGCTATTATATAAGAACATACGGATGCACTTTGAATCAAGCAGATAGTGAAATAATGAATAATCTTCTGCTTGAAAATGGATTCAAACTTTCAAAAAACGAAGAAGACGCAGATGTGGTTATAATTAATACTTGTACAGTTAAGGCGCCAACAGAAGAAAAAATATTAAACTATATTAAAAGATTGAATGATAAAGGTAAATCAATTGTTGCGAGTGGTTGCCTCGCCACAGTAAGTGCTGACAAAATCAAAAGATATGCTTCCAATGCTGCTATAGTATCAACAAGTAATATTGATAAGATTGTAGAAGCTGTTGAAGATTCATACAACAAAAAAAGTGAATCATTTAATAAATTTCATAAAATAGACAAGCTCTCATATATTCACGACAATTTTTCATTTCAAGATCCTCTTATTGCAAAGATACCAATAAATGAAGGCTGCCTTGATTCATGTTCTTTCTGCGAAACAAGATTTGCACGTGGTGCACTCAACAGTTTTTCAGAGGCACTAATATTAAAAGCAATTGATATGAGTGTTGAAAAAGGTGCTGTTGAAATTCAACTGACATCACAAGATACTGGGGCTTATGGTGTGGATACGAAGACAAATATAATAGAGCTGATGCAGAAAATAAATGAATTAGAGTCTTTAAAAGAGGGAAGATGTAGGATAAGAATTGGTATGATGAATCCAGAGCATATAATTAATATTCTTGATGAATTTTTAGACATTCTCAATAATGGACCTTTTTATAAATTTGTGCACCTTCCTGTGCAGTCTGGGAGTAATAAAGTATTGAAGGATATGCGTAGAAAATATACTAGAGAAGAATTCATCGACATTGTAAAAAAAATCAAAAAGAAGAATCCAAATATAGCGATCGAAACTGACATCATTGCAGGATTTCCCACTGAAAATGTTGAAGACTTCAATGAAACGCTTGATTTGATAAAAGAGATTAGGGTAGATATTGTCAATATGAGCAGATTCTGGAAAAGGGAGCATGCACCTGCTTCAAAGCTAAAGCAGCTTCCTGATAAGACAATTGCCGGGAGAAGCGTAGAGCTTGCAAGAGTTGTAAGAAGAATTCAGAAGGAAATTAATGAAGCATTTATAGGCAAAACAATAAATGTAACAGTTACTGAAGAGGATGAATATTCTTTTGCTGCAAGAACTGAATCTTATAAAAAAGTAATAATTAAAAAAAGTGATGATAAATCAAAGCAACTAAAATTAGGAATGAATAGTAATGTAAAAATAGAGTTTGCTACTGCAAACGTGCTTTATGGCAAGATATTATAAAAAATAAAATAAAAAAATTAGAAATATAATATAAAATATAATATAAATTTATTATTTATATTTAGTATATTATAATAAATATTATAATCTATGATATCATCAATATTTAATAAATATTCTATAATATTATATTAATAATTGATAAAATTGATAAAGAATTGAAAAAGAAAAAGAAAAAAAAGAAGAAATAAAAAAGATTTTAAATTGTGGTTTGATGTATTCAAAAGAGTTGCAGAAGATTTTTGATGCTGAAGATATTAAATTAGGTGATCTTGTAGAGATTGAATGGCAGGGCCTTACGCTTGAAGGTGCGCTTATGCCAAAACCAGAAACGGGAGATGAAGATACTATTATATTAAAATTAAAGAATGGATATAATATTGGTATAAAATATCATAATCTAAAGTTAAAGAAGATATCATCAAGAGGTGCAAGCAATTATCCATTATCAAAATATAAGTTAGATCCATCGCTTCCCAATATTTCTATATTATGGACAGGAGGAACAATAGGAAGCAGGATAGATTATATAGTTAGTGGAGTATCAATGACAGTAAAACCTGAAGAACTTTTATATTATATTCCTGAACTTGCAAAAATTGCAAACATAAATATTATACCTCTCTTCAGTATTTCAAGCGAAGATATGACATATTTGGAATGGCAGAGGATTGCAGAAGAGACTGCAAAAGCACTTAATAGTGGATCAAGAGGGGTTGTCATAACTCACGGTACAGATACAATGCACTATACCGCTTCTGCACTTGCTTTTATGCTGCAGGATCTTAATGCGCCTGTAGTTCT
The DNA here is from genome assembly GCA_049967795.1 of Candidatus Micrarchaeia archaeon. Classification (GTDB taxonomy): domain Archaea; phylum Micrarchaeota; class Micrarchaeia; order Micrarchaeales; family Micrarchaeaceae; genus JAJZYD01. Next base: position 22,999 of record JBMFSA010000007.1, read on the forward strand.
TACCGGCTCCCAGAGAAGCAGTGATCGAGGTTCGAGCGATGCATTCTTTAATCTTATATCTGCAGTGAGGTTTGCTGCATATTCAGATATTGCAGAAGTTGGAATATGCATGCACGGAAGTTCATCTGATGATGAAATGCTTTTTATAAGAGGAGTAAAAGCTAGGAAAATGCACACTTCAAGAAGGGATGCATTCAGGCCTATTAATGACAAGCCAATAGCATCAATTTCAAAAGATCTGCAATCAAAAATAAAATATTTAGATGACAATTATAGAAAAATAAAAGATTCTAAAGTTAAAGTAATGGCAAATACAAATTTTGAAAAAGTTGCACTTATTAAAGTGCATCCAAATTCAGATCCTGAAATTATTGAGTATTATATGCAGAAAGGTATACGTGGATTTATCATTGAAGGCACAGGATTGGGGCATACTCCTGTTTCTGTTGAGCATGAAGGGTTCTCCTGGCTCCCTTATATTAAAGATGCAGTTGCAAATGGTGCTGTTGTAGGTATGACATCACAATGTTTGTATGGAAGAGTTAATGAAAATGTCTATAAAAATTTAAGATTGTTGAAGAATGCGGGTGTGGTATTCTGCGAGGATATGCTTCCAGAAACTGCTTATGTTAAGTTAGGATGGCTACTTGCAAATTATGATACTGATAAAGTAAAAGGCTTATTAAATAAAAATTTGGTTGGAGAAATAAAGAAAAGAATAAGGTTTGATGAATTTCTTATCTGAATGGGTGTTTGTTTGAATTATGAAAAAATAGAAGATGATAAAACAGCAAATAAGAATTTTAAAAATAAAAATAAGGGCAATAATAAAAATGTTAATAAAATTAATAATGAAAATAATAAAAATGAAGTTAAACAGCAAATAGGCATAGAAATAAAAACGAATAATAATGAAAGCAAAGAAGATATAGAATATTATAAGAAAATAGGATTCAAGTGCGGCCTTGAAATTCATCAAAGACTTGCAACTTCTGAAAAGCTCTTTTGTTCATGCTCTGCTTTAACTCAATCTGATTCTATAATTGGAAAGGTTGCAAGATACCAGAGGGCGGTTGCCGGCGAGCTTGGAAATATTGATAGATCTGCTGAATTCGAAGAGCTTAGAAATAGAAGATTCATATATAATGTACATGACAAATCAACATGTCTTGTTGATATTGATGAAGAGCCACCGCATGAGATGAATATCGATGCATTGAAGATTGCACTTGAAATTTCACAAGCATTTAACATGAAGGTTATTGAAGAGCTACAGCCTATGAGGAAAGAGGTTGTTGATGGGAGCGATCCAAGCGCATTTCAAAGGACCACATTGGTTGCTCTAGACGGCAAGTTAAATGTTAGTACTCAATCAATTGGGATTACATCAATATTTATTGAAGAGGAGTCATCTGCAATCATATCTGAAAATGAAAATGAGATTTTATATGATCCGAGCAGACTCGGAATTCCATTGATTGAAATTGATACAGATCCAGATATTCAGACGCCATCTGCTGCAAAAGAGATTGCGCTTGCAATTGGCAATATACTGAGAGTTTCTGGTAAAGTTCAAAGAGGGATAGGAACAATAAGACAAGATGTTAATGTATCAAT
>JBMFSA010000008.1:0-22695 GCA_049967795.1 Candidatus Micrarchaeia archaeon
AGATAAAGTAATATTATCATTGGCAACAATGATGCGTGTTGCATTTACTCAAGAACAAATTTCAGATGATATTTTTTATGAAAGGATGGCCAAACTTTTTAATGAAGAAGGAATAAATATAAAACCTATAGAATTAAAAAATTTATTTATTAAAGCTGATGATGATCCAATAAAAATAGTACTGGAAATTAAAGCTACATTTAAAATATTAGATGAAATATCGAATGAGCTTTCAGAAAAGCGTTTTAATGAAATATTAACAAAAAATATAGATGGAGCAACAAATATTTTTGTTTATGCTGGAATGGCTCATGCTCCTGTATTTAACAATGTGTAAATTAACTTCGAGATTTTATTTTTTCTTTTTATAAATAGTTTTTAGAATTTCTAAATAATATTTAGTATTGTTATTATTTGCATTTAAAACTAGTATTAATTATTTATAATTAATTAATCATATTACTATTTGATCGTTTGTTATAACGCAAACAATGCAAAATTTTTATCGACGGAGCGCTATTATCTATTTTAAAGAATAGATAAATATGCTCTTTCTTAAAAAATAATAAGCTTCATTTAAATTTTCATTAAAATGAATATATGAATGTCATTTTTCATAAAAATGAGCTGAAATATGCTCTCCGAGAGATTATCTCAAAACAGAATAATAAATTTGCGCATTATATAGATGTCTTAACTAAAAGCCTTTGTTTTCCATAAATTCGAAACAAATGCTTTTTTAAGATTATATTTTTATTGCAAAAAAATGGAATAATATATTTGCTATATAAAGTTTTTTAAGATTCTATTTTTATGGAAGGCGCACAGTAAGATTTAATTTAGTTTTATAAATTCTAATAATTTTATAGAAATTCTAACAATATTTTATTTCAAAAATTATAGCAATAAACTTTATACTATTTACAAGTAAAGATATTTTTTGTTTTTATTATCTTACTTTTGCTTCATTTTTGAAATTAATTAATAGATCTCATCTACGATTTCAACTTAATTACCTCTACAATTAGGTACTACATTTTCTTTAATTTCTAGATTATTTAATAAGAAATCTTCCAATTCTTTTTTAGCTTCATTAACTTAAACCTCTCATAATCACCTAATTTTTTTATAACAGGTTCTGGTATTTACTATTTTATCATTAATATATTTTATGAATTTTTAGATATAAATTATTTTTAGTTTCTTTCTAATATATTTATAGAAATTCTAACATCTTTTTATCTTATAAAATTAAGCGATATAAATTACCAAAATTAAGTTTCTTGCGCCCTATTTTTAAAAAGCCTTAATTTTTCAATCTCAGCATAAGCAATCTTGAGCATATTACCAAAATTAGATTTATTCCTATTATACAACTCACTAAAATGAGTTATAATATTTTCTTTATCATTGATCTTAGTTGTATAGTACCTCTTATACGCTTTAGCTGTTGCAGGTACAAGAGAAACAAGTTCATCATCTCTATCTATAGGTTCAACAAGGATTTCACTTAGTTCCCATATTAAACTAAATGCTTCAAAATCTTTTTCTTTGTAATTAGGAAAGATTTGTTTCCATTTCTCAAAATAAAGGAAGTGTGTAATCTCATGCAATACAATACCCTTCTGCTTCTCTACATCAAGAAAATATGAAACATAAAAATCCCAGTTTTTAAGAGACCTCGGACATATTTTATTGATTGTCATAATTCCAACTCCTTTTTTATCTGGCCAGGAGATTTGCATTATTTCAGCAAGTCTTTCAATAACACGGTCATTTACTTTTGCCCAACTCTCTTGAAGCTTATTTTTGCTATCAATTATTTCATTAATTTTTTCAGAATAAACTTTTTCAACAAATTCTTCAGGTTTCGTAGTGAAGTCAAATCCTAAAATAGATTTCGAATAAAAATGATTGCTGCACATCTGTTTATCTGCTTCTTTATCAACCTTAAAAAGTAATTTTAGCATATAAAACCCAATATTTATTATAAATATTACTCGTATAGTAAATTTATAATTCTTTCGTACTCCTTCCTAATTCTTTCCTTTCCTTCCGCTTTTAGCCTTCCTATAGTCTAATTTGGTGAATTTAAATCTTTTGTAATTTTATATATATTAAAATTGTTTTATTGATGGTATTAATGCAACCTTATCTAATATAGTTATTAATAATTGTCACTCTAAATTTACACTTTCTTTTATATATTAAACTTTACACTTTAAACTTTATAATAAAACCATTCTCTTGACACTTTAAAACCTATAGATTTGTAAAAAGCAGTTGCAGCTTTCATATTCGGATCTGTTGTTACTACAATAACTGTACTATGCTTTTTAAGGTAGTTTATTGCTCTAAACACTAGGCTTTTTCCTATACCTCTCTTTCTGTATCCATCACAAACAATTAGTTGAATTTTGTAAATAAAATAGTAGCACATCTTTGCTTATCTTACAATAACAATATTATTACCTTTAGCTAGTATTTGATAAGCTTTTTTAGACTTTATATATCTTTTATTTAAAAATTGGAAAATTATAAATATCTAAGAGGTGGTAGAGTAAATATAATATAAAAAGATATTAATGTTGATTTAATGAAAGAAAAGCAAATTAATAGTTTATTGAATAATCTCGATAAATTACTTAGTAGATTCGGGAGAAAACGCCTTCCATTATTTAGTGCATTATATAGTATATTTATTGCAGAAGGTATGTCTGCAACAATAAAAACAATACCAAAACTATTCCAACATGCAACTAATTCAGCTATTGTAAAAAAGGATGATATAATTAATATAATAAATAATATTTCAAAAATATTAGGGCCAGTAGCCCTAACGGGAGGATCAGCACATATAATTTACGGAATGAATAATATTACAAATGATATTGATATAACTCCTTTAAATTACAAAAGTGATATTAAAAAAGAAGATTTGGATAAATTAAAAAAATTAGGATTCATAGTAAATTATATGACTAATAAAAATACTTGTTTAAAAGACATTAAAACAGGAATTGACATTGATATTCAAAATACAAAATATAACATATGTTACAGACCTGGAATAAATTTTATTAATGAGGAAGATCTTAAAGCAAATTTAAATAAAATTGACAGTTTATTAGTTGTTAAACCTAATGTGCTTATACTTCTTGACTTTCAAGCTATTATTTATTCAAATAAAGTTTATATAGAATCAAAATTAGGTAGTAGATTTAAATGGTTGGTGGAAAAATATTATAGAAATTTTGATAATTTTGTAAAAGAAGAAAAGGAGTTTTTAGAAAAACACTGCACTGATGAACTATTGTCAAACGTATATAAATATGCAGAATATATTAGTTTAAATCAAGCAAATAATAATTTGCTTCGTTCAGATATCAATATTAAAATATTGAGTAATAAAAAATCAAAAATTAATTAAAATTATTTGAATATAAAGGAATAATTTATAATTTGTTTTTTCATTATAAAAAATTATTATCTTTTTATAACTTGTAATTTTTCCTTTATTTTATTTATTGCAGTAATATTATCATCAAGCTCCAATACTATTACTTTGTATTTTTCATCTTTCAAATATATCGCAAAAGCATTATCTTTATTTTTTATAATATAAAACCCTAAACCTTCATTAGTCATGAACCTACCATAATCATAATGTCTAGGCCCTAATGCAGTTCCACCAACTCTTAAATAAGCTTTTATGTTTTCTGCATTTTCATCTACTTTTATTATGTGTTCATAAGGAATAAACAATCTATTTTTAATTGCAAGAATTTTTTCAATGCCTTTTAAATTAATCTCTATACCAGTATCTTTGAAATCTAATGTGACCATAATTTCACCAATATCTCTTTGTAATTATATATTTTATTTTGCTATATTTTTATATTTTTATTTACTATCTTTATCTTAATTGTTATATAGGTAAAAATGATTCATTTAATCTTTCATTATTTAGACCACAATATATGACAGATTCTTCAGGCATCAAAGGCTCATTTGTACCCGCCTTCGTTGAACACGCGTTAGCAACCTCTCTTGCACTTAATTGTTTAAATTTTATATTATTTTTCTTATGCTCTATAACATACCCTCTGATTTCTTTAAAAGGTAATTTTGTTACATCATCTATTTTATCAAGAAAGCTCCTTAATATTACACCGCAAATTTTACTTGTTACTGAATAAGCAAAAAAAGTTTGATAAAATAAGGGCCATTGTTCTGGCTCTGCACCATAAACTACCTCATTTTTGCTTTTTCTATGTATATCCCAAGCTTGCGTGCCATTAAAAAAATCATTTACAAAAGTGATTATTCCATCACTAATGATATGGCTCTCTATTTCATTTAAAAGCTTCTCAAAAGTCTCAGAATTGTCACAAATTTTTTTTCTTTCATTCATAGCTGCAGATAAAAAATCCATGCAATCATCATTTATTTTTTTATATAAGTATTGCAGTAAATATTTATATACTTTTCTATACAAAATTATAAAATGTTAAAATTTCTTTTTAGTATTTTATAATAGTTCCACTCTTTTTATTTATTATCTTATCAAGTTTGTTTAAATTACCGATCTGCGCTAATTCACCACCATTCTCTATAAATTTGATACAAGATTCTAATTTCGGTTTTATTGTTCCTTCTTCAAAAGTATTTATTATCTTCTTGAGTTCTTTAATATTTATCTCTGTTATTTTACTCTTTGTATTATTAATATCTTTATACACATAATCAATATCTGTTAGTATAATCATTCTTTTTGATTTTAGTTTATTTGCAATGAGCTGTGTTGTAAAATCCTTATCTATTACAGCATCTATTCCATTATAATTCATTTTTTCTTTATATACAGGTATGCCACCACCCCCACCACAAATTACATTGTGTTGATTAAGTATTTCTCTTATTGCATCTATTTCTAATATATCTAAAGGTTGTGGTGAAGGTACAACCATTCTATATTTATTATGTTTAATAATATAATCAATATTTTTGCTTTTAAATTCTTTAATAAATTTATTTTTGTTTAAAAATGGCCCAATTGGCTTTTTAGGATTTTTAAAAGCTTTGTCATTTTTGCTAACTAATACATGAGTTATTATAGTAATAAATTCTCTTTTTGGCTTCATATTATTGATAGAAAGCTCCAGATTTGAACCTATAGAAGCTTGTGTTTCTGCATTTAATAGATAAAGAGGCAGTCTTCCAACATCACTATTAAGGTTTTTTATTAATTCATCACCTATTTGTGTTCCGTTTCCGTGTGTTATTACAATTTTATACTTTTTTGATAAATCAGTTATAGTTTTTGTGATGTATTTTATAGTAGTGTTTTGTTCATCAAAATTTTGTATATTATTAGGATTAAGTAATGCATTACCACCAATACCTATAACTAATATATTTATACCCATACCTCATCTCTTTTATGTATTATTTATATTATTTATATTTTAATTAATTTATACATTTCTATTTATTAAAAAATTAGTTAATATATATATCTGCTCTTTTGCTTCAGATTGTGGTAGTATTTTATCTACTTCATTCCATGCTTCAGTAATTAATTGTTTTTCTATATTTATTATATTTTCTTTTGCATTATATTTATCTATTATTTGAATTGCTCTATTTATTAATTCTTTATCTTTTGTATGTTTATTTAATATTTCAATCAATTCTCTTTTATCAGATTCATTTGCATTCTTTAAAGTATTTATAATAAGAAGGGTTATTTTGCCTTCAGAAATATCGTCCCCAACACCTCCTTTATTTTCAGAAACTTTACTTTCATATATATTTAACAAATCATCTTGTATCTGGAATGCAATACCTATTGTAGCACCAAATTTTCCTAATATTTCAATCTCTTTATCATTTGCTCCTGCTAAAATACCACCTAATTCACATGCAAATCTAGAAAGAACACCTGTTTTATCCTGTGCCATCTGTAAATATTTTTCTTCATTAATTTTATCTATTGAAATTTTTCCACTATGCCATGCTATATCAGTAGCTTGACCAATACCCAACCTGGTCATATCTTTTATAAAGTAATGAAATATTTTATCTTTAACTTCTGAAGATAATTTATTACTATCCATAACTGCATTCATCGGAAGAAAGAACATTATATCACCAAGATTTGTTGCTATATCTAATGAATATTTTTTATGAACTGCAGGCATACCCCTCCTATTATCTGAATTATCTTCAATATCATCATGTATTAATGTTGCTGTATGAATAACCTCTGGTATTATTGTAAATTCAATATAATTATTGACATTTTTATTGTATGCTTTAATAATTAAAGAAGTAAGGAAAGGTCTCCATCGCTTGCCACCTTGATCAAGCAAATACCATGCAGGCTCCAATATAGTTTTAGTTATAGCTTCAGGGTCATATTTATAATTACTCCTACCTAATAATAATTCAATATATCTTTCAGATCCTTCTTTTTTCAAAATACCCTCAAGCTCTTTATTTACTATTGCCGCATAATCCTTCATTTGTTTAACAAGCTGCTCTATCTTTTCTTTATCATTAATTTCCATAATAACACCAATTTATTATTTTTATCTTATATTTATATTATTTTATTCATAATTATTTATTAAGAAATAAATTTAGTTATTTATTGTAATTATTATAAAAAATAAAATTATGTATTTAATTATCTATTATTTTTATTAGTTTATACACCTTAGAGTAAAAGATTTATAAGTATATCGTTAATGTTAGACTATATAATAATATTTTAATTTAAAGAATAATTAGGCAAAATAGAGATTATTAAATTTAAAAATATTAAATAATTAAGAATAAATGATGATAGTTATGAAAAAAATAACAATCAAAGAAGTTTTAGATGCACTTTCAAAATGCAGAGATCCTGAATTAGGTTTCAATGTTGTAGATATGGGGCTTATTTATAATATTAGAATTGATGATAACAATAATATTGATGTAATGATGACAATGACATCACCTATGTGCCCAGTTACTAGCATAATATTAGCAGACGTACAACTTAGATTGCAAGCAATTCCAGGTGTAGGAAAAGTTAATATAGACCTTGTATGGGAACCTATGTGGACGCCGGAAATGATGAGCGATAATATTAAATATAATAATATAAATACTATGATATAATAATTACAAATGCTTATAAATTGAAAAAATAAAAAATTAAGAAAAAATATTAATAAATTATATCTTCATCTGCTCTTTTATATTCAAAAATCTCATTTGGCTTGAACCATATGCTTATTTCATATTCTGCTACTTTAGCGCTATCTGATGCATGTATTAAATTTTTTACCGCTCTACCTCTTGAATCTGCTAAATCATATGAATCTGTAGAGTAGAGACCGCGTATTGTTGAAGGATCCGCTCTAGATGGGGAAGTAGCACCAACAATTTTTCTTACATTAGCAATAGCTTCATTACCCTCAATAACCATCGCAACAACAGGATTTCCCTTCATAAACATTATCAGATTTGATTGAATCCTCTTACCCAATTCAAGTGGTGTTTCTTTTAATGTCTGACCTTTGGCTGCCATAGTTTCTTGTGTTTTTTTCCAAGCATTCTCATACCACTCTTTTTCTAGTTTATAATGTTTCTGCAAGAGCTCTTCATTAGGAACAACCAATTTCATAGCAACAATTTTTAATCCACTTTCTTCTAATCTTGTTATTATTTTACCTACAAGACCTCTTTTTACTCCATCAGGCTTTATCAATACTAGTGTCTTTTCCATTGTATCACTATATATAAAACAATTATTAAATAGTTATTTGAAAGAAACATTTTTAATATATTATTTTCAATATTTATATTAAAGTTATTTTTAATTTTATTATTATTTATTATTTGCTAAATAATTTTAACACTTTACTTTTTATTATTTAACTATTGCAAACTAAAAAATAATAATAATAAAAATTACAAAAAGAAGATTATATGATAAGACAACCTATAATAGTTGTAATGGGTCATGTAGACCATGGCAAAACAACCTTGCTTGATAAAATTAGAAGTACAACTGTAGCTTCAAGAGAAGCAGGAGGAATAACACAACATATAGGTGCAAGTGAAATTCCTATTGATATAATCAATAAAATATGTGGCCAAATGATAAATGCAAATAAAATTAAAATAACAATACCTGGGATTCTTTTCATAGACACACCAGGACATGAAGCATTTTCAAATCTTAGAAAAAGAGGAGGTAGCATTGCAGATCTTGCAATCCTTGTAGTTGATATATCAAAAGGCTTCGAACCGCAGACAATAGAGGCAATTAATATACTTAAAGAATATAAAACACCTTTCATTATAGCTGCTAATAAAGTTGATTTACTTACAGGATGGATAAAACAAAATACAAATAGTATTGTTGAATCATTACAGAAGCAAAATCAATACGTTTTAAAAGAATTTAACGATAAAATGTACGAACTTATAGGAAGAATGAGCGAATTGGGTTTCTCTTCCGATATATTTAATAATATAAATGATTTTACAAAGCATATTGCAATTGTACCTATAAGTGCCAAAACAGGAGAAGGTATTGCTGAATTGTTGATGATTATAACTGGGCTTACTCAAAAATATATGGAAAATAAACTAAATATAGAGATTAATGGACCTGGAAAAGGTAGTATATTAGAGAAAAAAGAGATAACAGGATTAGGAATGACTATTGATGTTATATTATATGATGGAACACTACATATCAATGATGTTATTGCATTTGCAACTTCTACATCAATTGCAACTGCAAAAATTAAAGCATTGCTTAAACCAAAGCCATTAAGTGAGATTCGAGAATCCTCAACAAAATTTAATTCTGTCGATATGGTGAGTGCTGCATGTGGTGTTAAAATAAGTGGTAATGGATTAGATGATGCACTGCCAGGTTCACCAATAATACAAGTTGTAGGAAAAAATTATGAACAAGCAATAAAAATGGAAATTGGTGATTTGTTTGAAATTGACAAAAAAGGAGTTGTGCTTAAAGCAGATTCTATAGGAAGCATTGAAGCTATATCAAAACTTCTGAAAAGTGAAGGTTTTAATATAGGAAAAAAAGGTATAGGCAACATAACAAAAAGGGATGTTCTTGATGCATTCTCATTAAATGCTACAGACCCATTGAATGCAATAGTATTAGGATTTAATGTTAAAATAGATGAAGATGCTGAAGAAGCAGTACAATCAAGCGGTGTGAAAATAATAACAAGCAATATTATTTATAAATTAATTGATGATTACAAACTGTATATAGAAGAAAGAAAGCACAACATTATTGCAAAAATAGAGAATAGTATTATATTTCCAGGAGCTATAAGAATTATACCAAATAATTGTTTTAGAGCATCTAACCCTGCTATTTTTGGGATTGAAGTTCTTTCAGGAAGAATAAAGAAAGATTATCCTGTTATGAATGAAAAAGGAGAAGTGCTAGGCAAGATAAAGGAAATACAATCTGAAAAGGAATCGGTAAATGTTGCCAAAAAAGGAGAAGCAGTTGCCATTTCTATAGATGGATTAACATATGGAAGACAGATTAAAGATGATCAAATTTTATATACAAGATTGACAGACTCTGACGAAAAGATGCTTAGTGGTGAATTTTCAAATTTATTGAATGATGAAGAAAAAGAATTACTTAAGAAGGAAATTGAAATAAAAAAGAAAGCAAAAAAGGTAATCTAATAATCATTTAAAATAGCAAGATTTATAGAACTTTTTTTATATTATTCCTTAATTTTAGCGACTAAAATGAGTGATTGAATGGAGAGTATAAATGTATATAAGGCACAAAACAAACTTGTTTCATTATACCCCATTGAATATGTTGAACGAAAGGGATTGGGTCATCCAGATAGTTTAATAGATGGAATAGTTGAAAAAGTAAGTTATGAATTATCTAATTATTATATTAAAGAAGCTGGCTTTGTTTTGCATCATAATGTAGATAAAGGATTGATTGTTGGAGGCTCATCCAAAGTTGGTTTAGGTAGTGGTAAAATTACAAAACCTATTGAAGTAATAATAGCAGGAAGGGCAACTTCTTCTATAAATGGAAAAACTGTTCCTATTAATGAAATTGCAGAAAAAGCAGTTAAAGAGTATCTAAAAGAGAATACTAGATTTTTAGATATAAATAATGATGTTGTGATTACATCAAAAATATTTCCAGGTTCTGAAGATTTAAACCAAATATTTAATAGATCAAAAGGAATTCCACTTGCAAATGATACCTCATTTGGCATGGGGTTTGCACCTTTTACCAAAGCAGAAAATTTGACATTACATATTGAAAAATTCTTGAATAGCAAAGAGTACAAAGCAAAAATGCCAATGACTGGAGAAGATATTAAAGTTATGTGTATACGCAAGAAAGATAAATTTACAATTAATGTGGCAATCGCCTTTATAGCACAGCTCATAAATACCATAGAAGAGTATGCATCATTAAAAGAGCAAATAATAAATGATATTAGAAGAGAAGCAAAGAAGATAATAGGAGATTCTGATTGTGAAATAAGTATCAATAGTGGAGATAATTTAGAGAAGAAAGAAATATATTTGACAAAGTCTGGGCTAAGTTGTGAAAGTGGTGATGATGGAGAAGTTGGTAGAGGCAATAGATTAAATGGTTTGATAACACCTTTTAGAACTATGACATTAGAAGCAGCAGCAGGAAAAAATCCGATAAATCATACTGGTAAATTATATAGTGTGCTATCTAACGAGATAGCAGAAAATATTATAAAAGAATATAATCAGGTTGAGGGATGCACTGTTTCAATCGTTTCTTATATAGGAAAGCCAATAAATGAGCCGAAGAACATATCAATATTGGTAAATATGAAAAAGGGCGAAAAGTTAGATACAATCAAAAATAAAATACAAGATATAGCTACAGAAAGATTAAATAATATTAAAGAGATAACAGATGGATTCATCAAAGGTAAATATGAAGTATTTTAATATGATAATTACATATTATTACACTTTTCCTCATAATTTTCTATTTTAATTTTTTTATAATTGCTATATTAAAAAGAAAACAATATAATAATATTTATAAGATAGTTTATTGGTGCTCTTATGAATGATAAAATAATTGAAGAAATAAAGGGAAAAGAAAAGGAGGTAGCTGAGCTATTAGTTAATATAATAAATATAAAAGCAATATCACCTCTAAATGGCGGAAATGGAGAGCTAGACAGGGCAAAATTTATAAAAAAGGTATTAGAGCAGGAAGGCTTTAGCGTGAAAGAATATGACTACAAAGATGAAACTAATACAATAAGGCCAAATTTGATTGTAAAATATGGGAGTAATTCAAAAACAATATGGCTTGTAGTCCATATGGATACAGTTGCAGAGGGCGATCGATCTGCATGGAAGACAGATCCTTTTAAAGGTATAATTAATGGTGATGAAATTTATGGCAGGGGCTCTGTAGATAATGGTCAATCATTAGTCGCAAGCATTTATGCATTAAAGACAATTAAAGGCTTGGGTTTAAAAACAAAGTATAATGTAGGATTAGCTATAGTTGCAGATGAAGAAAATGGAAGTGCTTATGGAATTCAAAAAGTTATAAATGAAAATATTTTTAAAGCAGGCGATCTATTTTTGGTTCCAGATTGGGGAGATGGAAAAGGAGATAGGATAGAAGTTGCAGAAAAAGGTATATTATGGCTTAAGATTACTGTTTTAGGGAAGCAATGCCATGCAAGCACACCACAACAAGGTATCAATGCATATAGATATTCAATAAATTTTCTTAAAAAAGCAGATGAATTATTGCATAATAAATATAAAATAACAAATGATATTTTTGATCCTAATATATCAACATTTGAAATGACAAAGCACGATAAAAATTTAGAAAATGTTAATATTATACCAGGAAAAGAGGTTACCTATATGGATTGCAGAGTGCTGCCAGATTATAAGCTTGAAAGTATAATTAAAGATTTGAAAGATTTGGCAGATTCAGAAGAATTCAAAAAAGTAAAAATTATTTTTGAAACATTGCAGAAAGAAGAGGCAGCCCCTGCTACATCAATCAACTCAGAAATTGTTAAAATATTAAAGAGTATAATAAAAGAGCAGTATAATATTGATGCAAAAGAAGTTGGGATTGGAGGAGGAACATGCGCAGCATTCTTTAGAAGAGCAGGATTTGATGCAATAGCATGGAGTACATCAAATGATGATGAGCAGGCGCATCAGCCAAATGAGCATGCATCGATAAAAAGTATTATTAATGATGCTATTACATTTGCTCATCTATATATATGAGACTGAAATTTTAAAAGAAATAGAAAGTTATTTTGAAGATATAGCTTAGCGTTATTAAAACAGCAAAGCTATATCCTCACGCCACTATCTCATCCACCGCAAACCAGTACTTTTCAGTACTTTCCCCTTTACACCTTTACATTATAATATCAATAGAATTATATATTTAAATATAATGGAAAATCAATATTAGCGGAAGTGAGAAGAAAATTTTTAAAAAATCGAATGAAAATAAACAAAAAATAATTATAGCGACTTCCACTATTCATATTGTTTACTGCTAATATAATGAGATCAAAAACATATCAATTAAAAAGTTTGATGATTAAATAATAAACAATTTATAGGCCTTAGCCGGGAATCGAACCCGGTCCTGAAGGTCCACAGCCTTCCATGCTGCCATTACACCACTAAGGCCATATAATATTCTTTAATCTTTAAATTTTTAATATAAATATTTATCAAATTATTATAATAAATATTAATATTGTCAATTTCTCAAAAATTTTTATATACTAAATTTATATTTAATTTAAAAATAAAAAAAGAAAATAAACTATTCAATATTTTTATGTCTGGCTGCAGATAATGAAGCAATAAATGGCACTAATATTAGAACAATTGCAGATGGTATTATAATTACATATTCAGCTAGCAATGTTAATGTCAAATTATAATCTTTAATAAATGCAGGTTCAATGTAACTTATAAGAAGATAAATAATAAAGATTGCAATAATATATACAATTATAGTATAAACTGCATTTATAACTCCAATAATGACTGCAGATTTAACTTTATTTTTTGTTGCTCCTATACGCTCTCCAATCCATAATGCAACTATTAGAGATAAAATTAAAGAACCTGGAAGATATAAAATCCAACCAGATATTTTATTTAAAACTTCTATAATACTATTATCTATAGAATTATTAAAAATCGGAATCAATATAAGTTGTATTATTACACCTATAACAAGGAATGATAACCAAAATGTTAAAGGACCAATAATATCTATCTCAATGCCATTATTTTTATTCGGTTGTTCATTAATACTTTTACTCTCTTTTATATTGCTATCTTCTTCAATTTGATTATCTACAATCATCTAAACACTTGATATTTTATTAATCTTGATATTTTATTAATATTACTCGTTTTTAGTAATATTGTACAGTAAAGCTTTATAATTATACAGTCAAAAAATATTTAAATGTATATAAATAAATATAAATCATTATAGTTTAAATAAAATAATATTTATTGTTTATTTGCTTATATTAATGTGATATTATGGCAACAATTGGCTCACCACAATCCCAAGCAGGTATTATGAGTTTTTATGATGCTCAAACAACAGGCCCAAAATTAAGCCCTAAGGCTATCATAATATTTATAATTATATTTGTAATTATTGTGCTTATAGTAGGGCATATAATTTATTATGGATAAAGTAAAGTATATAGCTATTCTTGCTTGCAAATAAAAGAGTTTTATAAATTGTATAATTTTTATACTAATTTAAAGTAATCTTTTTTAGTTTCTATAACATCTCCGCTATCTGCAAGCAAATACAAAATAGTATAAACACCATCTTCTTCCAGATTAATAGCTCTAGATATTTCACTCACAGATGCACCTTTCTCTTTTATCAATTTGATTATATTTGGAGAATATTTAGCTACAAATGATTTTAATGCTATATAATATTTTTTATTAAACGCTCGTGTTCCTATAACAACACCCTTCCTTATACTATCTTCAAGTTTTGTTGAAATAACTTCTGCTTCATTTTTATCGCTTATTATAATATAACCTTTCGATTCTAAAAGATTAATATAGGCGTCTTCGCTTAAATTTTTCTCCCATTCTTTAGGCTCTGTAGCTTGTGTTTTTATTTCAACATTTTTGTTTGATGATATATTTTGCACTGTTTTATCTCTTTTTCCAAATAAAAACTTATTATAAATATTTTGTTCTATACTATATTTTATTTCATTTTCATTAGCTCTTTTGAAAGGTATAACAATTTTATTTTTTATAAGATTATTGAGTACTTTCCTTTCTTCTTCAGTTAGCATTTTTTTGAGATTTTCTTTTGTTCTATCTTTATATCTTATAGTATCAAGTTTTTTTAACACCTTCAATTCATTATCATCTATAGTTTTTGTTTCATTTTCTTCTGTTACAGCACTTTTATTATTGATAGTCTTATGTGTAATTAATGCTAGTATATCACTTTTTTTTGCTATAAGATAATATTTCCCATATTTGAAGAAATCTACATCATCATCTTCTTTGATATTGAGATCATTAATAACTTCAAATGGTAAATTTATAACCAAGTGGTTTTTTATTTTATATACTTTTGAGATTTAATCACCAAATAGTCAAATTTTTAATATTTCTCATTTATTTATTAATATGCAAAGTTTAAAAGAGTTTTCAAAATATTCAAATATTAGATTATCTGCAGAGTTATCAAAAGCAGTTGATTTAAATGCGATTTCTTTGGGCATTTCAGAAGCACAAATGATGGAGAATTCAGGAAGTGCAGTCGCAGAATTTGTGAAAAATATTAATAAAAGTAATAAAAAAATTTTTGTGTTTTGTGGTATTGGAGGAAATGGAGGAGATGGAATGGTATGCGCCAGGCATTTGGCAACTTCTTTTGATACTAATATTATTTTAATTGGAAGTGAAGAACAAATAGTAAATCAAACAACATTATTAAATTATAGAATATTAAAACACTTAAAAACAATCTCATTCAAAAATGTTGATGAAGCATTAGATTTAATAAAAAATTATGATTCTATTATAATTGATGCAATATATGGAATTGGATTTCATGGCAGAGTAAATAAAAATACTAAGAAGCTGATACTTAAATTAAATGAATTAAAAAACAATCTAAATAGGATGGTTATCTCGGTAGATGTACCTTCTGGGGTTAGCATTTCAGAAAGAAAAAACCATAATGCGGTTAATGCAGATTACACAATAACTTTTTATAAAATGAAGGACTTTTTATCTGAATGTAAGAATGCCGGAAAAATAATAGTTAGGGATATAGGAATACCTATTGATGCAGAACTTTTAACTGGTGATGGGGATATATTTCTAGCAACTAAAGAGAAATCAATAAATTCAAATAAATATACAAATGGCAGCGTACTTATAATAGGTGGAAATGCTGTCTATCATGGAGCACCAATATCTGCAGCAACAAGCACGCAAAATGCAATTGCTTCATTAAGGACTTCTATTGGCTATGTAACATTATTGCTTCCAAAAAATATTGAAAATATTGCACGAAGCTTGTCTAAAAACTTAATAATACAAACATTTGATAATAAATTAAGTATTAGTGACATAAAAAGAATAGATAATATAAAACATAATGTTACAATAATAGGGCCTGGACTTGATACTGATGAACACACATTAAAGATTATTTCAAAAATAATAGAAACAGAAATATCAAAAAAGAGAAAGGTAATAGTTGATGCAGCTGCAATTCGTATCTTTAACAAATATATTAAGAATAAAAGTTCAAATAAGATATTTGAAAATATAATATTAACACCCCATCTAGGTGAATTCCAATTGTTGGTAAATAAAAATTTGAAAAATATTAGTTTAAATGAAAGAATTAATTTGGCAATTAGCACTGCAAAAAAATTAAATGCTACAATAATATTAAAAGGCAATACAACCATCATAACGAATGGTAAATTACTTAAGATAAATTTTGCAGAAACACCTACTTTAGCTACAATGGGAAGCGGAGATGTTTTAGATGGTATAATTGCCGCATATTTAGCAAATGGTGTAGATCCATTTAGAAGTGCAACAGCAGCCGTTTATCTACATTCTAAAATAGGAGATGAACTTTTCAAATTAAAAGGTATGCATATAATAGCAGATGATATAATAGATATGATACCCCAAATTTTGAAGAAATATGATAAAATTAAATATTAACAAAAAAAATTAGTTATAATATTAATTAAATAATCAAATATAAATAGTGTTAAATAAAAAAATTTATAGTAATTAAATAATAATATAATATTAATAAATTATTTATTAAAATAGATAATACCTTAATGATTTAATCTTATAATTTTAAATTTAGTTATTTAAAAATAATAAATTAATAAATGTTGAGTTTATGAATTCACCATATTATACATTAAAGGAAATTATTACTAATATTACTTTTGATGCTATAAAGAAATTAAATTATAATATAGCATATTCAGAAATATTAAAAACTATTGAATTTTCAAAAGGTTATGGAGATTTTTCTTGTTCGATAGCATTTAAAATTTCGAAGGAAGCAAATACAGATCCTTCGTCTATTGCAAAAAAAATTCTTGAAAATATAAAAAAAGATAATATTATAGAAGATATAAAAGTTGAAAAAGGCTTTGTTAACTTTTATATAGATAAAAAATGGTATATAAAGGAAACTTTAAAATATATATTTGATATTGAAAATAAAATTATATCGAATATAGGGAATAATGAAAAAATAATAATAGAATATCCAAGTGCAAATCCTGTACACCCCATACATATTGGTCAATTAAGAAATGCATTATTGGGTGATACTCTTTCAAATATATATGATAACTGTAATTATCATGTAGAAAGACAGGATTATATTGATGATTTAGGTTTACAGATGGTAGAGGCATTGTGGGGTTATATTAATTTGGATGTAAAAAAAGATAGTAACATAAAATTCGATCATTTTCTAGGAAAACTTTATGTTGATGTTAATGAATATATGAAGTCGCATGATATCAAAAACGAATTGGATGTTTTATCTAAGGAGGTTGAGAAAAATGATACACCAGAAGCTAAATTAAGAAGGGAAGTTGCAGAACGTTGCGTATTAGCACAATATCAAACACTTTTTGACTATAATATTTATCATGACTTAATGATTTGGGAAAGTGATATCTTAGCAACCAAAATGTTAGATGATGCATTAAAAATACTTGATGAAAATAAAATAACAGAATATATTGAAGATGGAGAATATAAAGGTTGTCTAGTTATAAATTTGAATAAATTTACAGGACTTCCAAAAGAATTATATGATTTAAAAAATAACACCAAAGTACTTGTGAGAAGCAATGGAACGCCTACTTATTTAGCGAAAGACATTGCATTTCATATGTATAAATTAGGAATTATAAAAAAGGAATTTAAATATAAAAAATGGATGCAACAAGACAATAATAAACCTTTATATACAACATATTTTGAAGGTGCATCATTAAATTTTGGACATGCTAAAAAGGCAATTAATATTATTGATTATCGTCAAAATTACCCGCAACTGCTCCTTAAAGAAGTTATTAAAAAAATTAATAAAGAATCTACTGATAGTATAATACACTTATCATATGGGACTGTTGGATTTGAAGGGATAAAGCTTGCAGGTAGGAAAGGTACATGGATAGGAAATACAGCAGATGATTTACTGAATGAAGCAAAAAGTAAAGCATTGTTATTAATTAAGGATAAATTTAAACTTTCTGATGATGAGAAACAATATATAGCAAAAAAAGTAGCATTATCTGCAATAAAATTCGAATTTTTAAAAATATCTCCTGAAAAAAATATTACATTTTCATGGAGCCGTGCACTCAATTTCGAAGGAGATTCAGGGCCCTACTGTCAATACATGTATGCACGCGCAAATAGATTATTAGAAGATTCAAATCTTAAGATAGAACCAAAAATTATAGATAAGATAGATACAAAATTTTTAGAAGAAGAGTTGGAATTTGAATTAATAAGAGAATTATCTAGAATTACAGAGATTGTTGAAAAAAGTGCTGTTGAATTACGACCAAATATAATTACAGACTACACAATAAAATTAGCATCATTATTTAGTAGATTTTATGGATCCTCATTAATACTTAAAGCAAAAAATGAAGATGAAAGGCTTACTAAACTTGTATTGACAAAATCATTTTCAATAGTAATTAAAAGAATGTTAGCAATATTAGGAATAGAAACAGTAGAAAAAATGTAATTATTAGGGCCCATAGCTCAGCTTGGATAGAGCGATGTCCTCCTAAGACATAGGTCGCGGGTTCAAATCCCGCTGGGCCCGTTTGATAATTATATTTATTAAAAATGAATATAAATTAAAAATTTTAGAAAGTATTATAAATATTAATTAGTTTATTATCAAATAATATAATTTTAATATTATTTTTAGATATATTTTTAGATACATTAATTTTTAAATAAAAAATAATAAAAATATATATACTATTAATTTAATATTGATAATTTAAAAAATGAAAGTGATAATATGGTAGATATTAAAAGGAAAGCTAAAAAAGAAGCAAAAAAGCAAGAGCCAGTATTATTAGTTAAATCAACAAAATTTTTTGGACTTGATTCCTTGCATATTCTTTTAATAGCATTAGTCATAATATTGATTGCACTTACTATTTCTATATTATCATTTAAACCAGGACCCACTATATTAAATTGCCCATATGGTGTATCAAACAATAGTACATGCATTACACCTAAATATACAACAAATCAAGTATTACTTGCATCTGAAAAAGTATTGGCAAGCTATTCTTTAATTAATTCATCACTTTCATTAATTCCATATTATTCATTAGTAAATGAGTCAAAAGTCTTGTATATACCAAATCAAAGTGAATGGCTGACTATAATTCCATTCAAAGACCCACTTGCAGAGAATAAAACATTTAATTTATCTATTTTGCTTAACAACAATTTATCTTTAAAATCAGTTTATATACAAAGTTTTAATCCTCTATACTCAACATCTAATCATGTTTCAGCATTTGGTGTTGTTAGCATTAATGGAAAAACTGCTTGTAATATAGTTAAACCAATTCCTATATACTTAATTGTAGATCCTTATGCAACAGGTGCACTCAACAGTATTTATAAAGCAATAAATGCATCAAATAAATATGGGAATTCTATCAATATTAGTTACAAATTTATCTTTACAGGATTTGCTATGAAATATTACAACAGTTATGGTGTTGCTCAAACACAGTTGGTTGGAAAGAGCTTATTCTGCGCATCACAGCAACCAAAAGAATTTAAAGCATTTATTAGTAATTACAGCATAGTATTTGATGGCGAACCTTTGAGTGAATCGATATTAAATCAGGTAGCTATGGGATCAGGATTAAATATGAGCAAATACAATGCATGTATGTTAAATTCTTCAGCTGTATTGCAAAATCAGGCATTGTTAGCTAACTTCTATAATATTACAACTACACCAACATTTGTAGTCAATTGCAAGTATGAAACTATACCTGAAACGTTAGACAATGCAATAAATTATGCACTAAATATGACAAAAAATTCTTAAATAAAATAAATAATATGATGAATGCATGCATATTATTATTGGACTAGACACAGGAAAAACAATCGCAATTGCGGCATTAGATCTTAATGGTAAATTAATAATTACAATGCATAAATCTTCAGTAAATGTTGAATGGATCATTCACGAAATTGAAAAAATAGGATCACCTTCTATAATAGCATATGATAAGATACAACCACAAGAAATCGTAAAAAAAGTTTCTGCCGCATTTAATTGCAAAATCTATTTACCACATAATACAATAACTGTTAAAGAAAAGCAGCAAATAGCAAAGACATATAATATAAAGAATGCGCATGAAAGAGATGCATTAACCTCCGCAATAAAAGCCTATAATTATTATTCAAACAAACTTAATCAAGTTGAACACAAAGCACGAGAAAATTCAATAGAAGATATTGATTATTTAAAAGCAAAGGTCATAAATAAACATTCTGTAAAGGAAGCAATTTCAAAAGAGGAAGTATTCAGAAAATAAAAAAAGATATATAATTAAAATTATCTTTTCTGCAAAATAAAAGTTGCAGTATCTATTTGTTTAAGCTGTATGGTGCAGTTGTCCTAAAATGAAACTCATCCATAACTTAAAAGTCATGATATTCCTACACTGCAAATAAAGATTTTGACACGAATATAATGCTATTTTTATTTTATTAATAAGAGATAATATTATTTTAATTTTGCACCACATTGACTGCAGAAATTTGCATTAATATCGTTTTTTGCGCCACATTTATTACAATAGATGTAACTTCCACTATTCGAAGCTGTATCTTTTGGAGATGTATTTACTTTTGCTTTCTTATCTTTTCCTTTCTTTACGGTATTTACAGTATTAATTGAATTATCAACAAAATTACTAGCACTATTTTGTTGTATTGTATATACAGATTCTACAGGGATTTCATTAGAAATTACACGTTCAACAAAATCGGCTAAAGCACTTGCATCAATTTTTCTTAAACCACTTATTTCACCTTCTTGTTCACCCGGCTTTAAAAATCCACGTTCTCCAGGAGAAGAATAACCGCCAACCCTCAAAAAGACAGATGATGAAATAAATCCATTTTCGACTCTTACGCTTGCAACCATACTATAAGGTATACTTTCAACATCTTTTCTTAAACCAAAAGTAGCACGATTAATTAATAATATCCTTTTATTTGTTAAAACAACTGTTGTAGGTGTTATAAGTGAGCCGCCAGGGCCTATCTTACGTTGTGTTGCTGTTACTTGTATCTGCTCATCCTGCCAAAGATATTTTTTAGCTACATTAACATCCTTTTGATATATTGCCATATAATCACTTCTTCAATTATTATTTTAATTTATATTATTTAAACTTTACTTTTCATTATAATCTAAACTTTCTTATTATTTTTTAACTTGAAATATTTAAAGTAATATTTTTTAATTAATATATTTAATGATTTTGAATCTGCTTAACTTTGATTTATTGCGCTGTTATACATTTTTATATATGTATAAGATTTCAAAAATAAGAGATAGATTTAAAAAGTTATTTTTTTAATAATAGACAACGCGACCAGTATTAGTGATTATTTGCAGAAGTTAAAAAATGAAAATTATAAGATTAATTTTAGATTTAAGAAGCTATCAACGGCAATTAGAAATGGATCTAATTTATTATCAATATTGAGCTTAATATACAGCATGCAGCACGCCAAGAAGAGTAATTTTATTACAGGTACCTCAAATTCAGTAACAAGAATGAAAATGCAGGAAATGACTAAGAAAATTGATTCCCTTAAAAACGTAGCAAAAAAATTGCAGAATATGGAAGAGATCTCTGGTGAAGAATTCTATAATAATTTATATGAAGGCTCGCAAACATATGTAAATTTATTTTATAATATGGATGCAGATACAATTAGCAAATATATAATAAATACAGAAGGCCATACTATTGTTAATATTAATAAAGAAAATAATTTACTTATTTTACCTGCTATTATGGCGCTAAATAATGAAAACAAAACAGATGTGATAAATTTTATCTCAAACCATTTATATAAAGTTCCATTCAAAGTTTTATATCATTCAACTAATGCAGCATTGCAAGTTGAATTACTTGAGCAGTCTATGGGTGTTAAAAGCATTCCTATTGAGATAACAAATAATATAAATAATCTTTTAAATATAATAAATGATAAAACAAAGGAAATTGAAAAAGGAAATATTAACCCATCACAGGATGAATATTTAAAAATTAAATTTTTAGACAGTATAATAAATGTTTCATATAATACAGATATGAAGATTTCTGAATTTATAAGTGAAAAAATAATGCCTAATAAATTTATAGAAAGGATGGCAAGAAAAATTATAAGAAAATTTTAATAGTTATTTTATTTCTATCATTTTTGTAAATTATTGAATTTATACCTCTCTTAATTATTATAATTGAATAAAGATAAAAATATATATAATTTTAATTTTTATATTAGATATTTTATATTTATATTATATTCTTAAAATTTTTATTTAACAGTTAAGCTCCCTTCGTCTAGTCCGGTCAAGGACACAGGCCTCTCAAGTCTGAAACCCGGGTTCAAATCCCGGGGGGAGCATTTACATATTGGGGTTATATATAGAACCCACAAATGTTACCTTTTTCTAAAATATCTTAGCTTCGCCACTGCCAGATCACCGTGTTTAGAAAGAGAATTTACACAAACTTTTTATACTTTTGGTGCTAATACATCAGTAGTGATAAGATGCAAGTATTTCATATAGAAAAGGAAAAGCTAGAAAATGCAAAAGAAATTCCTTTTAAAGATGAGAGTGAGCTACAGACTATTATAGATAATAACTTAAAGGAAATATTTGGGTTAGAATTGGTTAAAGCACAATATTCTCTTGACAATTTACGAATAGATACTGTTGCTTTTGACCCAAAT
>JBMFSA010000009.1:0-22603 GCA_049967795.1 Candidatus Micrarchaeia archaeon
GCTGTAATTTAATATACTGCCAATACTGCACGGCTTACTATTTTGCTCAAACAATCCATAATTATTGTTCTCTAATTCTTTTGTTGTATTTATCAGCATGCTCTGCTGTGCTCCTGCCGGTCCACTTAAAGGCATCCATAAAGAAGGAGGCACTGAAGAAATAAAGTTATTTATATAGAGTTGATCTATCTGAAGCTGGCTAAGCTGTGCATTATATAATTGATAATCTGCAACCAATCCTTTATAATCTGCAAGCGTTCCACAATTATATGTTGTTCCTGTATTATAGAATCCAAGCATATAATATGGAGAAGCAACTGCAATTCTTTGAGCTAAATTAGCATTGTAGTATGTCTGCGCTGCATTAATATATCCATATAGAGTATTTGTGCCGCTGTATGTAAATACAATATTGCTCCATTTATTCAAAGGTATTGATCCTATATTTGCACATACCTCTCCGCTTGCATTGTAGTAGCCTACTACAACATTGCCATTGATTAAGCTTAAAAATGAATCGTGCAGCGAGCTGCCAAATTCATCTATTATAATTCCATTGCTGCTTACAGGATCAACCCATAATGAAAATGAATAAGGTTGATTATTGCTTGCCATCCAGCTTATACTATTTATTTCATTAATGTATGAATTGCCGAATAAATATACTGATTTTGGTATTATAACATTGATCAATCCAAGTGCATCATTTTCACTGCTGTTTATATTTGCATTTATGTTTGATGCAGATGTTGTTGAAAGAGCACTATTCCTAAAATAAGTATGAGGCAAAGAGAAATTATAACATGCACTCATGTTATAGCAGTTTAATAATGGAGCGACTGTTACATTATTATTGTAAGTATTGAAAAAAGAATCTGAATAATAGTTTCTCAACCGTTTATAATAGATATTTTGCGCTATTCCGTTATTGTTGCTATTGCTGTAATCATTTGCGTTTCCCTCTAAAGGCATCCATAATACAAGATTTGAAGATGTGATGGGCTTGCCTAATATACCTCCTCTATACAATTCCGCTATTGATGCTGAAGGCAACGGTGCATTATAAATCTGAATATCTGCTATAGAGCCGTTAAATAATTGATCTCCTTCTCCTATACTTATTCTATTGGAGCTTATGCTTGGATTTGTCAAACCTGTATAAACTCCTGCTTTATTACCATTTATATACCATGTAATTGTGTTTGGCGAAAATACTACAGCAACATATGTCCATATATTTGATGGTAAAAGTGTACTCTCAACACTTGTTGTAATTCCTGATGGATTTTTATATTCAAATGTTAAAGGCTCCCCATCTGCAGATCCTGCTGAGCATCCTAATGAAGTATCTGCATATAATTCAAAAGGTACTGTTGTTGTTCCTAAACCTGCAAGTATTGTACCGCAGGCTTTCATATTATAATTTTTATTAATCCATAATGAGATTGTATAGTCTGAAGGCAAAATCACATTATTTGATGTTATAATATTTTCAGGAGCGCTTGCCGTGTCGCTGAAATAAGGTGTGGTTGTATAGAAAGATGAGAAGGATGATAGCCCATAGCCTTCATTTCCTGTTTCATTGCTATTTATATTTAGATAATCTGGAGTATATGGCGAACTGAAATAATAATTGTTGTTTAAATAATTTATAATAGGGCTAGCATTTATCAATTCGAGCGCATTCCCATAAAGCAATGCCTCCGTTCCATTTTTAATATATTTTAATATATTTGATGATGGAGCATATGCAAGATAAGGTGCTGTTGGTGTAGTTGAAAGAGGTGCATATGTTATCAATCCACCCATATTGCATATATTCTGCTGTAGATTGATTGCATTAGGCGTTGCAAGTATAAATTTACTATTCTGATAAATTACTGGTATATTACTGCAAGAGGGTGCTCCGCTTATATTTATTATTGTGCCATATGTAAATAAATAAGGCGATAGGCTTCCTGAAGATGCAATTGTATTTCCTATTATAATTGCCTTTGGTATATTCAATATCTTCATATAAGAGGGATTGCTGCGCTGTGCCGTGCTTAAATCAACTGTATTATTTATATTAATGCTTGCATTCTCTTCAAATAGATAACTAAACTTCTGCAATCCTGATTGTATATTTATAATTCCTGTATAAGTTGCATTGATTGTAAATGGTGTTGTTTGATAAATAAATAGTTTTGAATTTTTAATATTAATATTTGAATTCTTTATATTTAATCCTGTATTTAATGTTTTATTAATATTGCTCAGCATTGATGTACCCATAAGGGCATTAAAATTTATATTGTTCAATGTGCCATTCTCCATAAGCGAAGATATGCGCGCTGACAAGCTTCCAGATTCTATACTATAATTTGGATATTCTATTGATATTATAGAATACGCTCTGCTCAAGCTCTCCTGCAGTATTGAAGAAATCTGCTGCTTTGATTGTATTATTAATGAGCCTTGATTCTGAGCAACAGCAAGATTTTCCATTGAATTATTATAATTCATATTTATCATTGTATATACAATTACTTCAGTTACAATCAGAATCATGAAGATAACCATCAAGAGTGTTAAAAGTATTCCTTTGAGATTCTTTTCTTTTCTCTCTTTTTTATTTTTATAATTAGATAGACTTTCCTCTTTGCTGCCCTTAACTTTAATTCTCTTTATTTTGATGTTGCTCTTATTTATACTTATTATAATCTTTTTATTATTTTTATTTTTATTATTATTTTTAATATCATTTATTTCCATTCAACAACACCTATATTGAAAATCTTTTCGATTCCTCCATCATTTATAGTCAAAGGCATAGATGATGAGCTTACAATGTATGAATTTTTAAGGTTATAAGGTATAAATGGCACGCTTTTATAAACAATATTATAAGGGTATGCAAAGTGGAAGCCTGTATAATCATTTGTATCTCCTTGCAATGGCCACCATCCTTCAACACTGTTTGTTATATTTAAAGGAGGAGATGAAGAAATTCCTTCTTTATATATATTATAAATCTGCTTTTGTGTTAGTGTTTTGTTATAAATTTGTAGGTCAAGTATTATACCATTATAAGGATTTGTTGTAGAGTTTTCACCAATATATAAAGTGGTATTTGCTGTTGCTATAGCATTCATATTCTGATAAATTGCTTTAAGACTTCCATTCAAATACCAATCAAACGTGCCGCTGTTTGTGTTATTATAAGTAATTGCTACAAATGAATAATTATTTGCAGGAATATAAAAATTACTACTTATGCTGTGCGCAACTCCACTTGGATCAATGTAGCTGAAAGTTAATGGTGCGGATTGGAATGCTCCTGAAGTTGATATTGATAGTCTATAATCATTTGAAGGGGATGGACCGAGCGCCACTATTGATGGGTTGCCGACTTGCTGCTGTGAAGGATCTATCCATAACAATATTGTAAAGGTGTTTAAAGGATTGGGTTCATTAAAATAGCTTGCAGTTGCGATTGAATTATAGCCATTGAATGAAGCAGCGTCTAATGAAGGTGCATAAGTATTATTTATAAAGAGTGCATACGTTTCATTTGCAATTGGAAGTTTATTCAATAATGCAGTTGCATAGCTGCCTTTATCATTTAAATATAAGGTTGCCAAAACATCAAGCAGATTGCTCTGCGGATTCGCTTTTGGAGTTCCTATTGCATAAAGGTTTCTGCCTACTGGAAGATATATATTACCATACGCAACAGGTATATCTTCTATATATTTATTTAAAGGAGTTCCTTTAAATACTACCTTCCATATTATATTGCCTGAATGATCAAAAGCAACAAGTGTATTCCCATTAAGCAGTGTATAAATTAAATTTTGTGTTGTTGTTGGTGTAGTATTGAATGACGTTGAAGTTGGAAGTGTTTCGTTGAAATAAATCGCGCCATTACTATCAATTATACTATAAAGATTATTGCTTGTTTGCACATATGTTTTATTATTAAGTATAGATGCACTTCCTAAAATGTTTTTGTTTAAGCAGTCATAAGAAGTCAATGTTCCATCTATATTATGAATATATAAACAATTAAGAAATTCAGTGTTCAAATTATAGTTGTTGATACTTGGAAGTTGAGGTGGTGCTTGTGAAGATGCCAAAATTGTATTGTAAACATGCCATAAAGGTATCAATGAATTGCTGTAATATGCATAAGATTGAATTGCCCCTTCCCAACTTCCTGATGAAGGGCTATATAATCCATACTGAATAAATTCTCCATGAGTGAATAATGAAGGTGCTTTTGTTGGTGCAGAAGCGATGATTGATCCATTTTCAGGATCTATCAAGGTGCTATTTGCATCAATATAACCATCTTCAGCTTCGAGCGTCAAATAAGGAGTACCAATGCTACTCTGCCATATCAATACACCATTTGATGAATATGCATCAATTGTGTTGGTGCTCGTTGCAGCATATATATTATTCATAAATATTAATGGTGTGCCTAGGAAATTTCCGCTTGAAGGAGATGCTGAAAATATTATATTACCTGTTGTTGCATTTAAGGCATAGAGCTGTGATGAGGGGCCTGCTGTTGTAAATACAACCATTCCATCTGCAACTACTGGGCTTGGATTTATATAATTAGGTGCGTGGAATGCAAACATCACTATAGGAATGGCAGGGCCTTCTGATTGAGTGCTAAATGATAAATTACTGTTTCCTCCATACTCCATCCATGTATTATTCTGCAATTGTGGTTCAAACATCGCACTTGCAAGATTAAACTTTGATAAATCCCCTATCTTATAAGAAAGCATTGATTGAACTGCAGAAGAAGAGCTGATCTGTATAGTTTGAGCGGCTAAATTGCTTTCATAGAAGAAATAAAGAAGCGCAGATATTGCAATTCCAAGTATTATCAATGAGAAGACTGCATCTACTGTAAATATAAAACCTTTTGTTTCTTTTATTTTATTTTTTTTGCCTTCTTTTTTATTATTTTTAATATTTTTATTTTTTAATCTTATTGACATCCATATCAACTAAAATATTATAAAATTATGAAATACCTAATGTTGTATTTGACCATAAATAAATACTAACATTTACCGGTTCATTGTCATAATATGAAAATTCATTTACTTTGAATATTGTTACTGCATTATATGTTAAAGGATTTTTTCCTATATTTATATTCAATGTCTTTCCATTTATATCTATATAATAATCATAGCCGATGCCTAATGCTTGTTTGGTTGCTTGGTAATTGTAATTTGACATTGAAACTAAAGCGGCAAGTTTATTTTGTGAGATGGCCTTTGTTTGGTTGTTACTTTCTAATCCTATATAAATATCCTGCCATGTTGATATATTTGTAGTATTTACTACACTATACCAGTTGCTTGGTGATCCTTTCGAAAGCAGTGAAGCCGCAAATGTCTGTGTTTCTAATTTAATCATTGTTGCGCCACTGCTCAAACTTGTTGAAATTTGATTGTTTACTGTTGACCATATAAATGCAGCTATAACTAGGGCGATGCTGAATATGAATAGTCCAAACATTGCATCAATGCTCCAAAATTGTCCTTTCAAATATTTCATCATTATACCTTATTCTTATTAATTATTTTTAATTTTGTTTTCTTAAATTTATTTTTTAAATATTTTATTTCTTATCAAAAATTATTTATCAAATGATTAACCACCTAATAAAAGTCTCTGTGAACTTGGCATACCTTGTTCTTCAAGCTGTATTATTTGTGAATTGCTCAATGCACTCTTATAAAGCTGTACATCACTAATCATTCCATTAAAGATGCCACTGCTTTGCGTTAAGCCTCCTATTATAATATTTCCTGTTTGGATGTATGGCGAAGATGGAAGAGTTGTATTGAATTGATTATTGTTAACAAATAAAGTTATCTTAGTGTTATTTATTCTAGCTGCAACAAAATTCCAAGTATTCTGCATAAGTGGGATTGCTTGAGAAGATATACCTTCACATCCTAAACTTAATCCTACTGAATATGACTGGCTGAGATTTAATTGAAGAACATTACCTGTGGTTGAAGGGCAGCTAGTAGTAGGTCCATAATAAAATATTGTTGATCCTGGTGTTTGTATATTTTTAGGATTAATCCACGCAATTAATGTTGCATAAGATCCTAATGAATTGCTTGTTTCTGCAAATAGTGCATTCTGGCCTATTGGATTAAACATTAATGAATCTGATGTATTACTTAATACCTGCTCTGTAAAGTTGCTATTTACAAATATTACATTTGTGATGCTTCCATTATATCTATTTATACTATAATCTTCTGCATTTCCATAGAGGGGATACCAAGCTATTAGATGATTTAAATCTACAGGGGCACCTGTTATTCCTTCATCATACAATTCTTGAATATTACCTTGATTAAGTGTTGTATTATAGATTTGAAGATTGGATATTGTACCATTAAATATACTAATTCCTTGTGCACTCTGTCCAATTGCGAGATTAAGTAAAGAATATGGTGCATTTACAACGCTTATAGTATATGGGGGGTTATTGTTTGCATAAAATGTAGCAAATCCATTGTAAACACTTATCGCTAGAAAGTTCCACGAATTTCCATTAACACCATATCCATAATAAACTATATTTCCAAAACCAATCTCTTCATCTCCTGTACCTACTGTGGATCCTAGACCCCCTCCATTATTGAGCCACATTTCAAAATTGTTTGTTCCTGCGGAGTTTAATAAAGTGTAACCATTGCTGCTTTCCATTTTAAGTGTATTTGCACCATTTACCCATAATGCAATAGTAAATGAATTGATATTGCTGTAAGGTATGTCTGTTGTTATATAGCCGGGGCTGTTTGCAGTGTCAAGCATTGATTCAAAATTTGCTTGTCTTTGGTTTCTGTTCTGCCATGCAGGGAATCCATTTAATGCATTAAAGAATAGATTATTTTTATTTGTTCCAAAATCATATGCTGTATTTTTGAATCCTTCATCGATAGGCCACCAGTCAACAAGCATCGAGTTTGCTCCTGTGCAGTTTCCTATTAAGCTCTGGTTGCCATTAAATAAAGTTATTGTTGAAGTTACGTTGCTTTGTGTTGGCTCAATGTATACAAAAGGATAATAGCAAGAACGCAATGAAGCTTGTGCAGATCCATCAATATTTCCATTCTGGACTGCAATACCTCTTAAGAAGGGAGGAACTGCTATGCTTGCATTATTTGACATTATAGTCTGGTTGATTTGAAGTACAGGTATATAAATAATATTTGATGCTAAAAGGTTGTGGTTCATACCGCTATAATCATATGGTGTATTGTCAAGCTTGAATAGAGCAGTCAAATTTGTAGTTTGTGGATTTGATATTAAACCATGATTATACAAAATCTGCTCTTTAAGCAAGGATAAGCTGGAATTATAGATTTGAATATTCCCTATATAACCATAATAATTTGATTGAGATATTATAGGTGTATTGCAGCCTATTTTTGTAATGTTTGCATTTATTATACTCTCTTCTTGACCTAATCCACTTGTTTCATTATTATTTACAAAAATAGTAAATGTTCCTGTATCTATACCTCCTTTTGTTAATGATATAAATACATTGTTCCATTTATCAAGCATTAGATGATTTATTGAGCATAAACTTACATTTCCTCCGCTTACACCAAGCCCTCTATTAAATGTGCTAATGCAGACACTCCCTGTATTTGTAATATTTATTGTACTATACTTTGTGCTATTTCCATCATAATATAATATTGAATTATAAGATAAAGGATAAATCCACATATTAATTGTAAAGTTTGATTGATCATTAAAATAGCTTTGATTATTATAAAGGCACGAGTTTTGCATTGCTGCTACATATGCCCTTTTAATATTAGAATCAAATAATGCTGAAGGGAGGGAAGAAACATTTACAGGCTTTTCATTTATATATATTGTTCCTTTTACGTTAGTTATCTTTATATTATCATTTGATATATTTAGATTATAAAGCTTTAATGAAGGCGTACTGCTCCTAAGCTCTGTACCATTAATAAATATATTCTTAGCATTACTGAATGCGTAGCTTTTGATTGTCTGAGCGCCTATTCTAGTTGATACAATTATAACACCTGATGATGATATTGTTATATTATAAGATTGTGTTGTTACGCTGCCTTGGAGCTGAATTGTTGTTGAATAGCCGTTCCCTGCCTGTAGCGCTTGGTTAATAGTTGTTGCAATATTCTCTGCTAGAAATTGGAGCGATAATCCTTCTTGATTTGCAAGTGTTATTGCTCTTTGCGATGAAATAGCAGCAAAGATTATAAGAAATACCAAAAGCACATATGAATATACTACTGCAAACTCAAGTGTAAGCTGAGAGTTAAGTTTATCCTTCATATTATCAAAATATATTAAAAGATAAATAATAAAAAGAATATGATTGGTATTATTGAACAGACAAAACTTTATTTTGTTTTTTTAATCTGAAAATAATAAAAGATTCAAAAAAGATAATATAATTATTAAAAATAAAATTAGCAATTAAATGAATTATTTTTTTGCAGAAACCTTGAGCTGATTCTTAAGTTCAGAGAAATCTTCATCTAACTCTTCTAATGCTTTCTTTAATACTTCTTTTGCCTTCTTCTTTTTTGTTTTTAATACAAGTAAAGGTTTTCCCATTTCAGGGTGGCTTCTGTTTACTCCTACAAATTCCACTTCATCATACTCAGAGAGTTTGTTTGAAAGAAGATCTGGGAATACTAAAATATTTTCTTCAAACTCTATCTGTAATTCATAATCTTCATTTTTTTTAATATTTATTTTCATACAATCTCCTATTTGTAAACAAATACTTATTAATTAAAATATTTAAAATACTTTTTATTAATTATATTTATTAATTAATACGTTTAATACATTTTTTTATATTGGTATCTAGTTTTATTTATTTTATTATTATAAATTTTTATTATTATTTTTATTATTAATAATTTTTATTATTATTTTATTATTAATAATCTTATATTATATATTCTAATATTTACAATTTTATTTTAATATCTGTTGTTATGTCTATAATTATGTGAATATTTTTGATTATAGTGGTGAGGTTTGTAATCTCTTCTTCTATAATTATTTTTATAATCTTTCTTCATTTCTTCTTTTTCATTATAATTATTATATTGATTCTGATCATTCCTTTGTTCTCTATAATTCTTTGGCTCCATCCTTTTATTTTCTAATATTCTCTTATTCTCACTCTCTAAATACTCTATGATCTTATTTGTATCCATATAGAATTTGCTTATCTTTTTTCTTACACTATATTTACATTTGTTGCATGTCAAAAATTCATTTTTTTGAACCATAGGTTTACCGCATAAAGGGCATGTTGAGAATATTACGCCAAGCTCATAATCATAGATATCTAATATATAAGTGCTATCTTCATTATCTAATACTCTTGCAAGCACTATATCTCCCACACTACACGGCTTGCTTGTATGATCATAACCTTTTTTCATTATTATCTTTCCATCATCTATTGCAAGATATTCCTCCTTACCTATCTTAATATCATCAATTTTCACAAAAACAGCGCTTCCAACATTGTTTACAATTTTGCCAATAACAATCATATTATTCTGTATTTTATTTATCAATTTGAAAGGTTCTAAGCTTAATCTTCCATCCTCTTTTTTTACCTTTCCGACTGCTGCTGCTCTTATAATCCCTTTATCAATAAATGTATGTTCATCTGATAAGTATTCTTCTTCTACACCTAATGAATCGCCAGGTAATACAATAGAGTCTTTATCTTTCTCTTCCATAAAATAATCACTTAGAGTGATTTTCCTTATTTAGGATTTGCTAATCTATAATTTCTTAAATTTTATTAAGCTTTTGTTTTATAAATTTGTTTTACAATTTATCCTTTTATCCTTTATTATTTTATTATTCTAATTTATCTGATTTTGATATTAAAATAAAAAATAAATATAAAATTAAGCTTTTATTTTCATTATATTTTCCGAATTCTTCATACTCTCTACATTAAGCAGTGCTCTATATACTGCCAACAAAACATTATACTTTGTGCTTGTTCTGCCCCTTGAAAAGCTCCATAGATCCTTTACACCTGCAAATTCAAGCATCTTCTTAACCGGTTCACTTGCGACAATGCCCAGACCTCTTGGTGCAGGCTTTAATATTACTTCAACACTTCCACATTTTCCTCTTGTTGTGATTGGCAAGCTGTGCTCTGTTCCACAAGCGCACTGCCATGATCCGCAACCCATAACAACAGGTATAACATTAAGCTTTGCATTTCTTATTGCGCTGTCCATTGCTGCTTTTACTTCTATATCTTTGCTACTGCCGACCCCTACATGACCATGTTCATCTCCTACAATGACTGTTGCTCTGAATTTTGCCTTTCTATTGTTCTTTGTCATTCTCTGTACGCTTATTATCTCTATAACATCACTTTTTAAATTCGGGAGCAGTGCATCTATTATTTCAACTTCCTCTATCCTTTTTCCCATTTGGAATATCTGCTCTATGCTTGTTATCTCATGTGCCTTCACTTTCTTACCTACTAATGTCTTTGGCTCCCATTCATCAATATTAAATAATTTCTTTTCATCTGAGCGTCTATTATTTTCATATTTTTTCAATAAATCACTTTATTATTAATATTTTTATTTTTTTAATATAAATATTTTAATATAAAATAATTAATTTATTAATTTAATATATAATATTTAAATATATAATATAATAATTTTTAATTAAAATAATTTTTTAATATTATTTATTTCTTAATCTGGTTATTAATCTTGGCTTTTGTCGCCTCAAAAAGTTCATTGATTTTGCTTATATCAATCTTTGCCTTGTTATATAATGAAAATATATTATTTTCTTTTCCTCCCTTCAGCATATTTGCATAGTTTGCAATGTGTACTCCTTTTATTCTGTTTTCATCTACTTCTATATTATGTTTGAGCTTTACGCCTCCATCTAGTATTCCTTTTGCTGCTGCAAAAATAATTGAGGATTTAATTGGCTTGTACAAACCTATGTCAAGCACAACATTATCTTTTTTGTTTTGGAATCGGTTTGCTGCAAGCAGTCCTGTTAAATATGCAGTTGGAAGATTGCGTTTTGGCATCCATCCAAATTCTTTTAACATTAATGAGTTTGTACTGCTTATTATTTTATCGCTTCCGTTCTTTTCATCCAATGTAACAAACTGCACTAAAATATTTCTATTACTCTTCCTTACTACTGCTCTTATACTGTCTCCTTTGAGCAGTAAAATTCTTTTTCTATAATTTGTCAATCCTTTAATTCTTCTTTTTTTAGCTCTTTTTAACATAATATCACTATATTTTATTTATAAATTTTATGTATAATTTATTTATATATTTTTTATTTATATATGTTTAAGTTTCTGCATCTTTTCATCATCAATATTGATACCACTTTCTTTTATGTGGTTTAGCATTGTTCCCTTTGTTGCAAACATACCTCCACGCGCTAGCTTATAGAATTTCTTGAATCTTTCATTGTCTATTATTTTTTCTTTCTTCAATGCAAGAAGTATTCTCCTCAATGCTCTTATTCTCTTTTCATATGCAACTCTATTATTGCTCCTTGCATTCTTTGTGCCTCTTCTTTTGCTTACTCCTCTCCTCCTTTTGATTTTGCCTTTCTTTGTTATAATAGGTTTTGAATATAAACTTTTATTGTGCTTTTGAGCTTCAGCATAAATACTTCCATCTTTTATAAGTTTCCTCACATCTTCTCTTGTTATTGCTTTTTTTGAATCCTCAAGTCCTTTTGCAGTAATCTTTATACTGCTAACTCCTCTTCCTAAAATTTCAGCTGCAATTCTTTTTGTTAATTTAATACTCATTTTATAGCACCATTGACAACATGTATATTATTCTGTTTAGCAAGCATAATAATTTCTAATCTTTTTCTTTTTGAGAGAGTTGATGAAAGTACTGCATTATACTGCTGATTTAAGTTCTTTGATTTAGAATCTTCTATAAATTTAAGCATTTCATTCTTATTGTGTATAAGCATTAATCGTTTATTATCCGCTCTTACTCCTTTGATCTCTTCAGGGTTGCCGTATCCTATTGAAGGGGATGCACCTGCAAATGATTTTTTAACTCTTTTTTTGTTGTCTATACCTCTCTGCTTTCTCCATCTCTCTTTTACTCTTTTTCTATTCTTAGCTCCAAAATTTGGTACATTGAATTTTGGATGATTTTTCTTTTTTGTAAACATAATTACACCATTCATATATAATTTTTTATTAATTATAATTTATAATTATACATTATCAACTCTATATACACCATCTTGGAATGTTCTTTCATCTTTCTTTCTTATCTTGCATGCTTTTTTAAGGTTTGCTGCGGTTTGTGAAACATCATCTAGCTTTGTTCCATAAACTTTTACATTCTGTCCTTTTACCTCTACTTTACAGTTTCCAACAATCTGCGATTCTCTTGGTGCTCTTTCTCCTATTATATTTTTTATATAAACTTTGTCATTTTTTACTTCTATAGTTATTGGGAAATGTGCAAAAACTACTTGCATGTTGATTTCAAAATATTTATTGACGCCATTAATATCATTCTTTAATTCTTTTAAAAATGAATTTTCTGCCATTTTGCCCTTCTTTAAAAGTTGCTTGTTGCCCTCTTTTGCTTTAACTATTAATTTATTGCCCTCTTTTTTTACTTCTAGCAAAGAATCATTATACTGTCTTGTATTTGTCCCAAGGCTGCCTTTAACTGAAACAGTATTATCTTTTATTTCAATATTAACATTATCTGGTATATCTAATGAGTTCATTTTATTCACTTTTGCTTTTTAATTTCAATAAACATATGCTACCAATCTCCCTCCTATATTCTTCTCCTTTGCCTCTTTATTTGTCATAAGACCTTGCGGTGTTGTTAAAATTAATATACCAAAATCTTTGCTTGGTATATACTGCATTTCATATTTGATTATTTCATTTGCAGACAATGCAAATCTTGGCTTCACTACTCCTATATTATTAATTTTATTAAGTAATTTTATTCTTATCTTTTTGAATTTATTATCTGTAAATTCTTCGTAATCCTCTATATAATGCTCTTTCTTCATTACTTCTAATATTGATTTAATAAATTTGGTGGAATTTATTATACACTCCTGCCTGCCTATCCTTTCATCTGTCTTTATCTTGTTTATAGCTTCAGCGAATCTATCTACCATAAATATCACTCATTTTAATTTTTTATTTTTAGATAAAAATCAGCCATATTTTCTAAAGCCGATATCTTTTGCAACTTCTCTAAAACATCTTCTACATATATAAAGATCATGTGATCTAATTAATCCTCTAACATTCCCGCAGATTCTGCATTTTCTTATTCCCTTACCTTTATATTTTTCTTCATATTTAACCATTAGCTCACTTTAATATTTTATTTATATTTTATTTTTTAAATTAATATAATTTTTGATATTTTTATATCTAAACAATTTCAATATTGAACTTCTTTTTCATATAATCAATGATTTCTTCTCTTTTTATTATTTTATGTCTTTCAGGTATTTTTGATTGTTTTCTCTTTCTATATTCTACTCTTGCACCTTTCCTTTTGAATGTGATATTGACATTTAATCCAAGCATTCCTATTTTAGGATCATATTTTACTTTGCTTATATCTATATACTCTTTAATTCCAAAATTAACTGTATTATCCTTTATATTGCTTTCTTTGAGTTTATTATCAACTGCATCAAGCAGCCTCTCCGCCAAAGGCCCAGCATTTTTACCTCTTATTGTAACCATTGCTCCGATTCTCTGGCCTTTTGATATTTTAAATGATGGGTTTCTTTTTTTGGATAATGTTGATACTGGTTTACTGTTGGTTATAATTTCAATAAGCTTCTTTGCATTTGCATTTATAGATTCATCGCTGCCTGTACCCATATTTATAACTACCTTTTCAATGTCAATAGCTCTCATAATATTATCTAAATTGCCCTCCATTTATTCAACCTGTTACTATTATATTTTTAACAAGCGTTCCGAAATTTTTGCTGTCATCTGTTTCAATTATAACACTTGGCTTTATATTAGTAGAACCTGCTTTAATACTCTTAATAACACCGCTTGTTCCTACGTGTACACCACTTATTATAAAACATTTTGCACCTTCTTTTAAAGGTAACACAGATTTAATATTATTGGATCTATCTATTATAATAGAATCATTTACCTTTATCTCTTTATTACCATTGATATTTTTTCCATCATGTAGTCTTAGCATTATCTTGCCTTGTTTTGCCTTATATTTTCCAGTTACTTTATAAATTAAATTATCATAATCTGGTTTTTCAACCTCTTCAAAACTTGCCCTCCCGTGCTTATCAATACCTATCTTATATATTCCTTTATCTTTTATAGCAATTATATCTCCAAATCCGACAGGATATTTTTCATCATGAATTATATTATCATTTACACTTACTATATTGCTGTTTATTATATGTTTGACATTTCTCATAATGTCTGCAACTCCTAATTTTTTTAATACTAATGATATAGGTATACTAGTTTCAAGAGTAAATCTACCTGCGTTTGCCTTTGCTACATATTTGCTTTCCTTCCTATGAACTCCAAAATAGATAGGTGCAGCACGTGTATTAATATGCCTACTATTACCTTTTCTAGCCATAAATATTCACTCAATTACATTTTAATATTATTAATATCATTCTTATTATTAATTTCTTTAATTTCATTATTCTTATTATTTTCTTTATTCTCTATTTTAGGTGTTGATTTAATATCTTTCTCCTTCTCTATCTTTTGTGATTGTTTTAGTTTTGTTGCGCGTACTTTATCATTTAAATTTATATCAATGATGCTTACATTGCTTGCTGATATTGGTATTCCCTTTTCTTTACCTTTTGAATTCTTTCTCACAATTCCATTTATGAAGATTCTGCTGGTTTTTAGATCAACTGCTGAAACTACTCCTGTTTTTCCTTTAAATTTCCCTGCATCAATCTTTACAGTATCTCCTTTTGATATCTGTATTGCTCTAGGTAAATTTAATTTCTTTCTCAGTGCCTTATCAACATGTGAATGTGCAAATTTCTGCCTAATATGCATAGGTGCAGTATATCTAAACAATCTTTGAATTCTTGGTTTGCTACTTTTTATCATTTAAATCCCAATATAATATTTATAATTAATAATAATTAAATTTTAAAATAAATAAATTAAACAACTCTTGAAGCAATTCCTGCAAGCTTTAGGTATCTTTCTACAATCTCCTTTGCCATCGCCCCTTTGACTTCAGTGCCTATTGCCAGATTGATGTCATTGATTAATATTGCTGCATTATCTTCAAACCTAACGCGCATGCCATTTGCCCTTCTAATAGGTGCTTTCTGCCTTATTATAACCGCTCTTACCTTCTTTTTAATATAAGCCTGTGAGCCACTTTTAACACTTGCAATTACTATATCTCCAATTCCACTCGCAGCCATTCTTCTATGTTTATTATTTCCTCCTCCTAATTTATTTATTATCATCAATGTCTTTGCACCGCTGTTATCTGCACAAGTCAGTATCGAGCCTGGCACGAGCGTCTTAGATATGTAAGTTGATAATCCTTTCATAAAATCAAACCTTTATAATATAACTTATAATTAAATCTAATATAATTATATTAAAAATATTACTTAAGCACTTGCTGCTTTCTTAATGACCTTTATAACAGCAAATGACTTTGTTTTGCTTAATCTCCTTGTACCTCCAATTAGAACATGATCACCTACTTTTACATCCATACATTCTGGCTTGTATGCCGCTATCTTTGAATTTTTCCTCAAAGATCTTAAATATTTTGGAAGGAATGTTGTGTAGTCATGTCTAATAATGACTGTCTTTTTCTGTTTATCACTAACTACAACTCCTTCTATTTGATATCCATGTATTTTCAATGAACCATGAATTGGACATTTTGGATCATTACATTCCATTTTATCACTAATATTAAATATTTTAAATTAATCAATTTAATTTTTTATACTAATCATTTGATATATTTATTTTATAATATTATTTATTTCTTAACTTTTATTTTTTATCTTCTCTCTTTTTATAAAATTTAATGCCTTTTTCAATTCTTTCATAACTTCTAAAATTTATTTCTGTACCATCAACTATAAAAATTTTATTATTAATGTTGAATTCAAATACTGATATATTTTTTGTTATTCTTTTTATTCCATTAGTGGTTTCTATTAAAAATGTATTTTTTGTCTCGTCAATTATTTCTCCTTCAATTCCTATTTGTGACTTATCGCTGCTTCTTATAACTTTCACTTGCTTTCCTATCAGTTCATGCAGAACAATTGTTTTATTATTATATAGATACATACTTTTAAACCTTTCGCTTTATCCCATTTAATCTCTATTTAAATATTTATTGGTTTGTGCTATTAGAGATTTGGTTTGTTATTTATTTTAACATGAAATATTTATATATTTGCTCTAATCTTTGCTCTTCTAAATTTAAAATACTACATTAAGTATTTTGTCTTTCTTTTATTAATTATAATTTTTATATTTGTATACACTTTACTTTATTATAACCCTATCTGATATATCTGTTATTCTATCCAGATCATATTTTAATATAGTGCCATAATTTGTCTTAACAAACATAGCACTCTTCTTGAAATCAATTTCATTAATTCTGCCTATATATGCTCCTATATCTGTAATTACTAATTTATCAATAAGTTTTGTCCTTCTAAGTGCCCTGTTTCTTAGGAATATGCTAACTTTTGATATTATATAGCCAAAGAGTAATAATATTATACTGTATTCAATCAATTGATAAAAGTATATCTGTCCTATAATCCATGCAGCAGCTATATAAAATAATATTATTGCAACAAAGATGTAAGCTGTATATGTTATATGTGCAAGCATCTTATATCTCATATTTCTGCTTTCAAGATCTGCTGCTCTTCCAAGCATAAATAATATTACAGATATTGATAAAATAAGTAGAAAGCCTTCTATCCAATATGCAACTAATGTTAAAGGATCATATATCTGCTGAGACAATGCATAGTCATAGCTTCCATAACCT
Organism: Candidatus Micrarchaeia archaeon; assembly: GCA_049967795.1. Lineage (GTDB taxonomy): Archaea > Micrarchaeota > Micrarchaeia > Micrarchaeales > Micrarchaeaceae > JAJZYD01. The sequence goes on from JBMFSA010000009.1 coordinate 17,163, forward strand.
ATTATAAATGCAATAATCAGAAAGATTATTGATGATATATAAAATATAAAACTCATTCTGTATATACTTAACCCAAATCCTTTGAATGAATTTATTAGAAAGTCCTCAAATCCAAATCCTTTTTGAATTAAATATAATCCTATCAATGCAACAGGGAGCTGCCATCCATAATTGAAATAATAACTTATTGCAAATAGTATAAGCAGAATTGCAGGTATACCAAATATAATTCTTGCATAATGCGGCTCTTTCAGTTTTTCTATTATTGTAAAATAGGTATTTTCAAAATGCTCTGCCTGCTTCATTATAACTGTGTCAACACTATTTACTTTTACTCTTGTTTTGAGTATTGGCAATATTCTATTGTCGCTTGCTCCATCTGTGACAAGTACACAAGAGTCTGCTTTGAATTTATCAAGCAGCAAATCAATCTGCCTAGAAAGTTCAGTATCTGCTATAAATCCCTCCTTTTCTGCTCCTGTTACTGTTGCAACCATTACATTATAACCTTCTGCCTTTAATTGATCATATTTTCTAACTGCTTCAAACATTGTATTAGCATCAGTTTCTAATGGATCTGCAAGCGCGAGTTTAGCTGCCGCCTTTAAATTATCTAATCTACCTATAACTGGCCCAGTGATTCTTGTCTTTCTATATAAATCATTATCAATGTCAACAGCCAAAACTAATATTCTCTCCATAAAAATCTTTTGAATTTTTTATTATTTTCAATTTACATTTAAATATAAATATTAAAATTTTATATAAATTACTAAATGGTAAAATTAATATTCTTTTGTAATATACTTAAAAATAGAAGAGTATAGAAAAATGTAAAATTTATAATAATATTTATAATCTTTTTATCCAACAAAACTTTATATCTATTTTTGAATAAAAAAATAATAAGTAATTATATTAATGAGGCTACTCTTTTAAGAATCAAATATGATGCAGCATATGTTGGAAGTTCTACATCAATATTTTCATAAGGCCCAAATTCTATATTATTCATATAAAATTTATTTGCTTTAATAATGTGAATTTTCAAGCTTCCATCTTTAAATGCAATTGCATCTTTCATCGGATCAAATTTTTCAAGTTCTTTTATTGATGAAATCTCCTTTGCTATCAACCCACTATCTCCATGTATAGTATTTGGTACGCGTATTAAATGATGGATATCATTAGTTACATTTCTATCAATAGAGTCACTTTGTTTTATTGACAAATTTTTAATTACTCTTTTCCAAAACTCTGATTTTTTTGGAATTTTTATTTTATCCCAATTTCCTACACTTATACCTAATATTATCTCTGCTTTATTCTTTATAAGTATTCTTGCCTCACTTTTTTCAATTCCTAATTCTAATAGCGCCTCTTCTCCATCATTCAATCTTTTTATCATGCTTGTTGCAAGTTTTCCCCTCCATCCACTATCTGAAGGTTTTGGGCCTCTTAATAATTTACCTCTCTGATCTATTGTTGGAAACATAGCTGTGATACTTATTCCACTACCTGCTATATAATTACTTATACCTTTTCTAACTTCTGAACTTATCTTGAATACTTCATCATTTAATACATGGACATGATAACCCCTATTTCCACTGAAATTTATTTTTATTTCTGATTCAGAAAATCCAAAATCAGGTATAAGAAATTCTTCTATAAGTCTAATTGTTTCAGTCTTAACTGATTTGAAACAATTTTCACATACCCACGAATTTCCATGTTCTTTCTGGCATGCAAGATGTAAATCATCAGCATCTAAATCAAATATAAGCTCAGCTCCTATCCATTTTTTATTCTCCATAGGCCTTGCATCAGGATACTCATATTCTGCTGTTGAATAAGAGACAAAAGGAGGTGCATTGTTAATAAGATATTCTTTAAATTGTTCATTATTTTTAAATGCTTGATGTCTAAATGAAATTTTATTTTCAAAATCACCAAATCCAAATTCTCTCTTTTCAACATTTTTAATATTGATAGGGTTGTTTCTGTAATATTGCTGAATATACTTTTTCATTAAAGAAGTGGTTTTGATATCTAACATTTGCTTCTCATCTATTTTCTATTTTTTTATATATTATTAATGAATTATCATTAATAATTATTATAATTTATAATTAACATTTATTAATAAACTTTTTATAATTTGTTAAGTAACTATTATTGAATTATTAATTATTAATAATTAATAAGTATAGAAATCTATTAATAATTAAATAATATTTATTATATTTATTATTTCTAATTTATAGTTTATTTTATAATTTATTAAAATTTATAGGATGATAATTTGCCAGAGATAAAACAAGTAATAATTGTAAGGAATGATTTAGATATAAGTTGTGGAAAGATTGCTGCACAAGTAGCGCATGCATCTCTTATGAGCTTTTTTGAAGCACAAAAGAAAGATAAAAAGATTGTTGAGGAATGGCTAAATACAGGTGAGAAAAAGATTGTATTAAAGGTTCCTGACGAGGAATCTTTGATAAAACTTTATAATGCTTATAAATATAAAGAGATTCCTTGCGCATTGGTTATAGATGCAGGATTAACTGAAATACCACCAGGGACGAAAACCGCGCTTGGTATAGGTCCTTGGATTGCCGAAGATATTGATGTATTTAGCAAGACTCTAAAACTACTTTAAATTTTCTTTAATTTGTTTTGTTTTTTTTGCCTTAAATATATAATTAATAAATTATAAGAGATAAGCTAATAATAAGAAGTAGATGCCTTTAACGCCTTTGATACTATTGGCCTTTTCTAGATATTTAATTTTATCCTCTCTTTTCATTATATCTTTATGTTCTATTTCTAACAATTCGACGATGCGTGTACTTTGAATTTTATAATTTTTAATAATAAAGTGTATATTTGAAACTATATTTTTATCATCAATTGTTGAAACTTCTCTTATATGCTCTAATGATTTTTTCTTATAATTTTCTAATCCTCTATATAAAAATTCTGCAAACTGCTTTTTAACTTTTAAAATATTATTGTACTCATTTTTAAATCGCATTATTTTTGATTCCATAAAGCTGCTCTTTCTATTATTATTTTTAAATGTTGCTAGTTCATAATAGGGAGTACTTTTTATCATATTATAATAATGTTCAATGCTATTTGTCTGCTCATTTAAGATAAGTTTAATTTCATTTATATTTATATTATTGTTTTGATGTTTATGTTTTTTTACAACAGCACTTTTATTCCCTTCTAAAATATCATCAATTTTTTTAATTCCAGTATATATTGAAATTTTTTCGGCTAATGTACCATTTTTTAAGATTTCAATTTCTTTCTTAATATCCTTATATTCATTTTCTATTATTTTATACTCACTTTTCAGAATATTTTTAATATTTACAATCTGATCAATATATAATTTGTAAATTATATTTTGCTCGTATTCGATTGTTGAACTATATAAATTACTTTTTTTATCTATCGATTTCCAGTTTTTATTAGCATTTTCCATTTTTGTAATTTCCTCATTTATATTATTAATATATTCTTTTAATCCTTCATTAAGAAATTCTGCAAAGTTTTGTATAATCTTTAAGTCATTTTTATATTTATTATATTTATTATCAATTCTCTGTTTTATTTTTTTAGCATTTTGATCGATATGTTTTTTTGCATATAACGTATCATCAGGAATCGTAATATTACTTTCAAATTTGGTTATTTTATTGTAATAATCTTCAATTTCATTTATTATTTCTTTAAATTTATCGTCGACTTCTATCTTGTTGTCAAGCATGTTTATATTAGTTTCTGCATCATTTTTACTATATTCATTTGTTTCTTCTCTTTTTACTGTGCTTATATCTATCTTATTATCAGTTCGATTTAATGCTACTTCTGGCATATTGTTTACCTTATATTATTTATGGTTATTATTACTATCTTTTAGATATAAAAAGATTGTTATTGTTTTCTGATTTAATTATAATTATTATATATATGTCAGCCAGTCCTTAAACAATTCATCTTTTCCATTTATTACATCAAAATATTTATTAGAAAGCATTTTTGTAATTGGTCCTACCTTTCCATCTTTTATTTTGTGTCCATCAATGTCTATTATAGGTGTTATCTCTGCAGCAGTGCCGCTAAAGAATGCTTCATCAGCTGTATACAATTCATCTTTATGTATATTTCTCTCTTCAACGTCTAATCCTAAGCTTTCTGCAACCTTTATTATTGTATCCCGTGTAATACCTTTTAATATATCTGCGCCTTCATCCGGAGTTATAATCTTATTATTGCTAACAATAAAGATATTCTCAGCAGATCCTTCTGCAACATATCCATTTTCTGAAATAAATATTGCATCATCGAAGCCCGCATACTTAGCTTCAAGATTTCCTAATATAGAATTAATATAATTTCCACTGGATTTTGCACGCACAGATACAATATTAGAATTTATTCTATGCCAAGACGATATCTTACATCTTATCCCTTTTTCTTTGCCACTTCCAAAATATGCGCCAAAAGGCAATGCGGCTATAAAAACACTTACCTTCTTATTATAAGCACTTAGACCTACTTGATCAGAATTATAAAATGCGAAAGGCCTGATATAACAAGGATCAACATTATTCTCTTTTACTACTTTCACTATAGCATCGAATAGTTCATCTTCATTGTATCCTAAATTCATATAACAGATTTTTGCACTATCTAAGAATCTTTTTACATGATCCCTCAATCTGAATATAATCCTTCCTTTATCTGTTTTATATGATCGTATACCTTCAAATATGCCACTGCCATATTGTAGTGAATGAGTCATTATAGGCACTTTGGCTTCATCATAATTTATTATCTTACCATCCAACCAAACTTTAAGTTTACTATATTCATTTTTTTCCATATTATCACTTTATATTAATATTAAATATTAATTCCGAATAATTTAAGTATAATAATTATTATAACACCAGGTAATCCAAACAGCGCAACAATAATAATTAAAGGTATACTAATCGCGATTCCAAAATTAAGAATATAATTAATTGCAAAAATAGCTATCAATCCTAATATACTGTTTATAATTATTTTACTTATTAATTTTCCTATAATAAAGAAGATAACTATTGCTAATATTGCAATTAATATAATCAATATACTACTAGGTAATATACCATTAAAGATTGAGAATAATAACCCTTCCACATACATTGTTTTTACCTATTTTTAATAGAAAGTATAATAATTAAATCATAATAAATGTTTTTAATATTATCTATTATTTTATGTTAATCTAAGTATAAGTATCTGACAGTTGCAATATTCTTCTTTTAAATCCATAAATTTTTGATACAATAATAAAAACAAAAAAAACAAACGAAAGTAAATAATAATATATGATAATGTGGTGGGTTTATGGAAGAAGAAAATAAAAATAGATTAGA
>JBMFSA010000010.1:0-22281 GCA_049967795.1 Candidatus Micrarchaeia archaeon
TGGGGGCAGATCCCAAAAAAGTTGCGGATGTGTAGAACCAAAAACTACACCTATATGCATTGCAAGCTTTTCCCTTTCCTTCCAAGGATCCATACCTAAAACTCTTATCGTTCCAGTATCAGGGTGGAGTATTCCTGTCATCAATTTAATCAGTGTAGACTTCCCACTTCCATTTCTGCCTAGCAATGCAACAATCTCGCCACGTTTCACATTGAAATTTACGTTGTTCAAAGCATTTTTGTAATAAAATTTCCTTCTCAGAAAACTAAATGTACCTTCTTTACCTTCGTATGTTTTAAAGCTTTTTGAAACATTATCTACTTCTATTACAGACTCGCTATCTTTTTGCATTTCAGACACTCTTTTTATTTTAGAGTTATATATACTTCATCTCGAAAAGAGTATAAATTAACTAAACTGTTGTAGTTAATTAAATATTTATATTTATCTTAGTAAATACACAAAAATTTGCATATAAATTATAGGGACAGCGGTTATGTTAAAAGCTATTAATAATATTTTCAATTTTTTTATATACTATTTAGTTCTCATCTAGAAAGAATCAAATTATTAAAAAATAAGAGCTAATATATTCAGCTTGCCTGTGTTGAGAATGACATAACCTTTTCAACAACATAATAGTTTTTCGGAAGCGCTGAGGTTGTATAATTAATCCATATAAATCCTGAATAGGTATTGCCTATATTGATGTTTGCTCTGTTGCTTCCGCTGTAGCACCATGCTTGAAATGAAGCTGACGAATCGCTATAGAGTATATAGCCTTTTGCAAGTGTATTATTAGGATAGAATTGCGGCGCTTGATTATAGCCGAGCATATAGATATTACCATATTCTGGAGCGTAGTTGGTCGAATTTATTGCGCTTGAGCATGCAATTGCGGTTATATTTATTGGAGCGCCTGTTGCCTGCGAAAGTGTAAATGTAATTAATCCATTAGAATCTAGTAAGACACCACCACAAGCAAAAGAAGGAGAGGCGGTGCAGGTTGTGGGTGATATGTTGATTCCAAATATATTAATTTTGAATATTACTGCCAATACTAGTATTATAATTGCAAGCGATAAGCTGTAAGCAATAATAAAATCAATTGCAGATTGAGCTTTAATTCTTTTGTTGTTCATCATATACACATTGCGGTTTGTATTATAATTTTAGTCTTTATTATCCTTATCATTGTTCTTCTTTCCTACCCTCATTTTAACCCCTTCAGAATCTCTTGTTATTATAATGTCAAAATTCTCCTTTCCAAAAATCTGCTGGAGTTCATCATATGTATATGAGCCGATGTCATTGGTTGTGACTCCTTTGCTCTTAAGCACTTCATTCCTCCTTTCTTTAAGCTTTTCCTTCTCAGACTCTATGAATGATAGAGAAAGCTTTGGCACCTCCTCTGTTTCAAAAAGCGAGTCAATATTAAGGTCAAGCTGCTTGTAGCCTGCATCTTGAAGAAGGAAAGGCATTACTGCATTGAATTCCTTCTGCACTTCATGCACTGTCTTTTCAACATTCTCCTTCATCCCTGCAATTACAAATTCATCTCCATTTAAAAATCCAACAAAGACATTTGGTGAAAACTGGTTGACTGCATCTTGTAGGAGCTGCGATACAAGCCTTAGAATTGTTATTGCATAATGCTCTCCTATACGCGATGCGTAATCGCCCAATCCTTCAATCTTCAATGTTCCTATTGTGTAGGTCTTGCCCTCCTTTATTGAATGCTCTATCTCATTCGATATTCTCTCTTCATCTGGTAAATCAATCAACGGATCAAAGCGTTTTCCCTTCTTTTCAAGAAAGAGTGTTACAAGCGTTCTGAGTTCGCTAGGATCAAACGGTTTCTTTATATAATAGTCAGCTCCATACTTTATTCCCTTGAATCTATTGCTTGTCGGATCCATTGCGCTTACAAGAATAATGATAGTGTCATTTATCTCAGGGTCTGATTTGACTGTTTGGCATATATCCAATCCATCTTTGTTGGGCAGCATCAAATCTAATATAACTAAATCTGGCTTCTGTTTTCTTATTGCTGCGACTGCTTCACCACCATCATAAATCTGAGTTATATTATAGCCCTTGCCTATTGACAACGCCATTAATTTGTTTATATTTTTATCATCTTCAACAATTATGATATTTTTGAGATGATCCTGCTGCTGCAGCATATAATAAGTCATTATGCCCCCATTGCTTCTTGAAGCAATAACTCTATTCTTTTCAAGCTCTGAAAGCATATTTAAAAGTTCCTTCTCAGCAATACCTCTACTGAATGCCATATCTTTTATTTCATTAAATGATATCTGTTGTCTATCATTCAATATATTAATTATATCATTCTTAAATTGCTCTTCTGCTGCCATATAGTCACCTGACTATCAAATAACAGCAAAAAAATATATTTCTTTGCTAAATAAAGAGATAAGAAAACAACATAAATATAGATTAATTGAAATATTATTGAAATATTGAAATAAATGTAAAATGCATAATATTATATTATTATAGTATAATAAATAAGTAATAAATAAGGAAATAATTAATAAATAATGCATATATAAAAAAAATAATAAATTAAAATTAAATTATAATAAACAAAATTAAATATTAAAATTAAATATTAAAAATTAATTAGATATATTAAATTTATAAAAATTAGATTTATTATTTAATAAATATATTTAGGTGTGTTGATGGAGGTTATAAAAAAAGATAATAAGAAAAATATAAAGGCAAACAAGATGCTTTATTATATAGGTATTATTATTATTTTTCTAATAATTGTGCTTGTAGCTTATAGCATCATATCATCATATTTAAACTATATAAATATTGTTTCAATAACACAACCAACCTCATTGACACTATCAGCAAATCCTGTTGTAATATCATTAAACGGCAATGAATATACATTGAGGCTTCTTTCATATTCCTCCGCTACCTCTGTAGGTGTTTTATCAATTACAAAGCTGCCTATATTTGTAAATCCAACAATGCTTGTGAAAGTGCCTTTAAATAATTTTACTGACGTTAATCTAAGCAGCAAATATGCAACATTAGAAATAAAACTTGCAAGCGTCAATAATAATTATTCTGTTATTGATCTTATACCAGTTCCTGAGAGTTTGTTTCAAGCTCCAACCTCACAACGAATATCTTTTGTCAATAACACAGTACCTAGCTTATCCTCCCAAACTAAATCAATCAATCTAAGCAATTCTATATCTGCAAATGTAAGAAATACTACAAATACAACAAAAACAAACCCTACAAATAAAACATCAAATACATCATCATCAACAAGTGCATACAGCACAAATTATACAAAAGCCATGGCTTTGCTTGAAAAGAGTGCATATTATCCTGTCATGGTAGATTATACAAAAATATATGCAAATGAATCTAAATGCAACCAAAGCAATTATACAAGCCTCTATAAAGGATTTTATGGTTCAGTGCCTACTGGTCCTGATACTTATCAAAATATAACAAAATTAGTTCCATATAAACTTTCATTCAATCTTACTAATGTAACTCCATCTATGTTTAAGGCAACATATACAACATACTCTTATTCTAATTATACAAACGGCACTGCATTGGTGATAATGATAAATGTGAGTAAAAATGCTATTGTTTCTTCAATGACAGAAAATGCATTTGATTTTATGAATGCAACTTCCTTGACAACTGCATATAACAAAGCAAATAGAATAGGAAATTGCGGCATCTTAATATGTTCAACAAGCAAGGGCTGCTGATTTTTCTTTTTATTTTTCTCTTTTTATTTATTTTTATTATTTTTCTTTTCTATTCAATATATTCATTAATAATTATTATCTATTATTTGTACCTGCATTATCCTCTTTATCCTTATTTTTGTTTTCAAGAATCTGCTTTCCAAGAAGCGCCCTATTTTCAAGTGTTTTTTTGAAACCTTCAACTTCTTCAGGCTTCAGCACTCTTTCAAGTATAAATTTAGAATAGTCAAGCGACAATTGTGATATGTCCATTAATATACTTTGAATGTCATTAGCATTGAATGTTATCCCCTTGTCCGGCTTTAATATTTCTATACCTGCTGGCGCATATCTGAATGCAATCCCTACAAGAGGCATAAAACTTTCAAAAAGCATAGTTACAATCCCGCTTGTTACATAAGTATCTTTTATGAGAAGCGGCTTTTCAATACTTCCATAGCAGTATACAACACCCTTTTCTTTCATCAAGCCATTGTTTATTAAATCAAGAAGTATAGGTTGCAGTTTATCCTCCTCTTTATCTTGTATATCAAAATAGAATCTTACAAGAATGCCCCCTTTTGCTATTTTTTCTTCAGTTACTCTTTCAACATCTGATTTTGCCATAAAACAACCTTTCTTTTTTATTTAATTTTGATATTTTATTAATTTAATATTTATAGTTTTATATATTATTTATATCTGCTTATTAACTTTTTCCTGTAAACATCTTTATTGCATCCTCTACTGTAATTGTCCTTTCAGTTCCATCTATAAGATCCTTTACTTTAATATTATTGAGCTTTTCTTCATTATCCCCTACAATAATAGCATACTTATATTTAAGTGCATTTGCATACGACAGCTGATTTGATATATTTCTGTCAACAACATTCATATCAACAGCAATATCATTTGAGCGTAGTTTATTTGCTACCTGCATCGCATATTTATAATTGTTCTTTTTTACGTTTACTATAAAGATTTCTGCATAATTTAATTTGAGTGAATCGGAAAAATTCAATATGTCTAATAATCTATCAATGCCCAAACTGGATCCTACCATTGGAACTGATTTACCCTTGCTTATTGCGCCAACCAAATTATCATATCTGCCACCTGATCCTATTGATTGCTTAACATTTTTATTATTGAGTTTATATTCAAATACAATTCCAGTGTAATAGTCAATGCCGCGTACTATTGAGAGATTAAGTCGCGCTTCGCCCTTCAAATTGTAAAGACTGAGCATATCAAGAAGTTCAGAGAGTTCATTGCTTGTTTTGTTTATTTTATTCTCATTTTCTTTTGCCTGTATAAATTTGAGCGTTTCTTCATTTGTAGAATCCTGACTTATGAGCTCATCTATGCTCTTCAACTGTTCATTTGTAACCTTAATTTTATTCTGCACCTCTTCTAATACACTATCTTTTCCTATCTTGTCAAGTTTGTCTATAATTCTCATTGCAGAAACTGCTTGAGCGTCATTTAGCCCTAAAGATTCTAGGAAGCCGGTAATAAACCTTCTATCATTGATTTCGATAGTATAATCTATTCCAAGCTCTTCAAGCACTTTGCCCTGCACTGCAATAACCTCTGCATCTGCAGCTATTGAATTGCTTCCTGCAATATCTATATCTGCTTGAGTGAATTCACGGTATCTAAGCTTTTGCGGCTCTTCTCCCCTCCAGTTCTTTCCAATAGCATATCTTTTAAATGGCATTGGAAGCTCCTTGTATGTTGCAATATAGCGGGCAAATGAAACTGTTTGATCATATCTAAGTGCCAATCCTTCATTCTTTAATTCAAATATAAGCTTTGACTCTTCCTCTCCAATAGAATTCTTTGCATTCATTACTTGTAATGATTCAATAAACGGAGTATCTATTGTCTGATATCCATATATTTGGTATATATGTTCTATTTTTTTAAGTATATCATTTCTAAAAAATGCCTCATTTGGCATTAAATCCCTCATCCCTCTAGGAGTTGGTATGTCTGACATTGAATCACTTTACATTTAACTATATATATGCAAGATATAAAATAGTTTCTAATTCTAAACAATAAAATATAAAAATAAATATTAAAATTCAAAATAGAAAAAAGAAAGAAAGTCAAATAAAAATAAAATTATATCAATGTTTTAATATTCTTATCAATCCAGTTCTTTACCATATCTTTTGGCATTGCACCTATCTGCATCGCCTTTACCTTGCCCTTTACAATCAGAAGTGTTGTTGGAATACTCATTATATTATATTTTTCTGCAATAGCTGGATTTTCATCAACATTCAACCTTACAAATTTCACTTTCCCTTCATATTCTTTTGACAATTCTTCAAATATTGGAGAGTAAATCCTGCATGGACCGCACCATTCTGCCCACATATCTATTATAACAGGAAGATCTGATTTCAATACTTCCTCTTCAAATACTTTTTGATCTATGTCTTTTACACTCATTTTTACACCTATAATCTTTATTGCTTTCTAATTTATTATAAATTTATTCAAGAATTTTAAAATATACTCTATATACCCTATACTCTAATATTATAAAATATTCATCAATATTTATTTTATTTTTTTATTTAATTTTTATTGATTTTGATTATAATATTTTAATCTAAATATTTAATAATTTATGTTAAATTTTTCTTTTATATAAATATTTATTTTGCAATAATTAACAAGGCAGATAAATTATTATATCAAAATGTATAAATATTTATAATAAGTATTGAATGTAGTTGCTGATTGTTTTTGGCTTGGCTTAATATATTAATATTAATTAAAAAGAAATAATAATTATTATTTATAATGTTTGATATATAAGCAAGCGTTAAAAACAACAATATAATTAAATAAATTTAAATTATATAAATAAGAGTGTTTTTTTTATGGAAACAGATACCATTGCTAAAGAAAATTTAATTAATAAAGATATCAATGATCCAAAAAAACCAGTAGAAGAAAAGAAAATTGAATCATTGAAGAAAGCAGCGGAAGAATATATAAAAGAAAATAAAATACTTAGATTTACAGTTTATTCTGAAGAGTTAGAAGAGAAAGAAATGATTAAAATCTCAATTCATATTGAATATAAAGCATCTTTAAATCAAAATAAATCTCTTCAAGAGTATAATCCAATATATAATTATTTATTAGAGCTTTCAACGAAATTAGAAAAGATAAATGGGATAAAATTCGAAATTAATATTAATTATCCTCCTGGCGGAAATGATGCTGGAAAAACATTAATCATCAAGATTCCTTCTAAGATGTTAGAAATTGAAGAAAATAAAGAGAAAGTAAATGAATTTCTAGATGAGGTTAAAAGAATATATGATGAAGTTGAGGCATTAATAAAGAAAGAAAATGAGGAAAATTCAAAAACAATGACAAAAACAACAGTTAAAAAGGGGCATAAGGTAGGTCTGAGTATATAAAAATAATAAAATAAAAAACCAAAAATTAATAAAATAAAAATATAATTTATTTTTTGTCTTTCTCCTCAGAGAATACTTCATCAAGGTCAAGTGTTGACATTTCCTCTATTCTTTTTCTTATATTGTCTTCGCTGTATTCTGAGAATTCAACTCCGCTTACTACAAGCATAACCTTCAATGAATCTTTCTGCATATCTGAATCTATTCTTGCGCCCCATTTGAGGAGTGCATCTTTGTTTATTCTGCTTGAAACCTCCTGGAATACAGATTCTGCCTCTCTTAGTGTCAAGCTTTCACCTCCTATAATATTGACCAATGCTTTCTTTGCAGTGCTCAGGTTCGCATCAAGCATCGGGCTCTTTATTGCATTTTCAAGCGCAACTACAGCTCTGCTTGCACCATTCTGTGTTGCAACGCCTTCTCCAGATCCTATCACAGCATAACCTCCATCCTTCAGCACGCTCTTCAAATCCGCAAAGTCTATATTAACCATGCCTGGTTTTGTAACCATCTCAACAATTCCTTTTGTAGCGCTCGCAAGAACTTCATCTGATACTCTGAATGCCATATTAAGTGGAAGGTCTGGAGCTACTGAGAGGAGCTTGTCATTATGTATTATTATTGTTGTATCAACAATCTTCTTCAGCCTTGTTAGCCCCTCTAAAGCATTCTTCATCCTTGTTTTTCCTTCACTTGAAAATGGTAGAGTCACTATTGCAACTGTCAATGCACCTACATCCTTTGCCTGCTGTGCAATTGTGCTTATCGAGCCTGTGCCTGTTCCTCCGCCAAGCCCGCATGTTATAAATACAAGATTAGCATCACTTATCACATGCTTTATCTCATCCTTGCTCTCTACTGCCGCCTCTTCTCCTATCCTTATGTCACTTCCTGCCCCAAGCCCTTTTGTTATCTTTTTTCCAAGAAGCACCTTCTTCTCAGCCTTTGTTTTGACAAGGTGCGGTGCATCTGTATTCATCGCAATCAGTGTCGCGCCTTGAACCCCTATGCTCGACAGCCTTGATATTGTATTGCTTCCACTCCCTCCAGTTCCTATAACATAAATTTTTGGTTTAGCACTTTCAATAAATCTTAAAATTTCTTCATCATCAGGGCTTAGTTTCTCTACCATAATATTACCTTTATTTTATTATTTTAATATTTTAAGGTTATATTTCAAAATATAAAATACAATAAAATTTATATTCTATTATAGTTACAAAAAGATAAAAAGGTATTTGTTTATAACAATTATGGAAGTATAAATACAATATAATAAAAATGAAAAGAAAATAAAAATAATATATTTCATATCTATATTGGTAATTTATACATGATTTGCATGCTTTATATATTTATTATTAATGGCGATAATAAAAATTATAAAAAATTAATAAAAATAATAAAATAATCAAAAAAAAAATAAATAAAAAAGTAATAGACAGAATTTATATACTTAATAAATTTATATAATCAATAGTGTGATGAAATGAAAACAGACAATATTTTAGGACCTAAAATTAGAGATATTAAATTAAAGAAAGGGATGAAAGTAAGTGAACTTATTGATGAGATGCGTGACATGGGTGGCTTTGGCGGAGCTAATTTTGTCTATGGTGCTGAAGTGCTAAAGGCAATGTTTAATGATAAGCGATCATTCAACTTTCTTTCATTTCCTGCAGATGTTGTTGCAACTGGATTGCGCGGAGTGCTTGCAAGCAGTGTTAAGTATTTTGATGCAATAATAACAACTGGAGGCACTTTTGACCACGATATTGCAAGGGCATTCGGTGGAATCTACAATAAAGGAACATTCAATGTTGATGATGCACTGATGCATAAGAAGGGAATATATAGATTAGGCAACATATTCATAAAAAGAGATGAATATGGATTGAAGGTTGAAGACGCCTTTACAAGCATAATGAATGAAATATACAATTCAAAAGATTATAAAGAAGAGTATAGTGCGAGTGAACTTGCATATGAGTTTGGTAAAAGGATAAAGGATGAAGGGTCGATCCTAAGACAGGCATATCTAAACAATGTTCCTGTATATGCGCCAGGAATCCTCGATGGTGCATTTGGTACACAGCTCACTTTATTTGCTCAAGACCACAAATTCAAGCTGAATCTTATAAAAGATGAGCTTCAATTGAGCAATATTCCTTTTGATAATAAAGTTACAGGAGCATTGATGATAGGAGGAGGCATAAGCAAGCATCATGTTATATGGTGGAATCAGTTCAAAGGAGGGCTTGATTATGCAGTATATATAACAACTGCAACTCAATATGATGGAAGCTTATCAGGAGCAAGAATGACAGAAGCAGTTTCATGGGGCAAGGTAAAGGAAAAAGCAAAGTATACAACAATTGACGGCGATGCAACAATTCTTCTTCCAATACTGCTTGCAGCAGTTGATGCAGTATAAATATGAAATATGATAGTATGGTAAAAAAAAGCAATGAAAGAGGAGATACAGAAAGTATAATAGCAAAGGAGAGCATTGCAATACCAAAAGAGATACTGCTGCCTTTAGAAGAAGTAAAAGCAAGAATGAATCAAATATGCATGGAAGCATTAAAAAATAATACTTTATATGAGCCGATTATGCATTTTGTAAGCAAACCTGGCAAGCTTATAAGGCCTGCGATTGTATTGACATCATCACTTATAATAGGTATTGATATAAATTCTATGATTGATATGGCAGCAGCAATAGAAATGCTACATATATCATCATTGATTCATGATGATATTATAGATAAAGATACAAAAAGAAGAGATAAGGAAACTATAAATGCAAAATATGGCAATGATACTGCAATCATCGCTGGAGATGCACTCATTGCAATTGCAGTAAATACTGTAAGCAAATATGGAAGTAGGGTTCTTGATATAACATCAAAAGCTTCTCTTGATATGTGCAAAGGCGAGCATCTTGACAGCTTAGCACAGGAGCATAAAAAAGTATTGAATATTGAAGAATATTTGGAGGTTGCAAAACTAAAGACTGGAGTCCTCATAGCAACAGCTGCCCAGATTCCAGCAATATATTCAAATAATTCAAATGCAGAAGCATTCAAGGAATTTGGGCTGAATTTAGGTATATCATTCCAGATAAGGGATGATATATTGAATTATCTCAAAAAGGATCATTTAAAGAATACAGGAAATGATATAGAGAATTTTAGGCCCAACATCGTTGCATCTTTATCTAAAGAGAGCAATCCTATAAAGTCGGCAATAAACAAAAACAATGAATACTTAGAAAAAGCAAAATCCTCTTTGGAGAAAATTAATAATTCAAATTATCTAATTCCATATCTTAATTTTCTTACTTTATAATTTTGATTTTAATATTATTTTTTATTAATTTATCTTTTTAATTTTATAACATCATTGATTTTCGGTGCATATGATTCATAACCCTTTTCATTCAATTCTTCAGCAAGTCTTTGTGCATTGTCCCTATCGCCATGAACACATACAACTGTATGAGGTTCGCTACGTTTGATATATTCCAATAGGTCACTTCTCCCAGCATGTGCAGAAAAATCATAAAATCCAACTTCATAATTGATTTTCTTCTTTTCATCATTAAGCATAATACTATGCTCTTCAAGAAGCATCCTTCCATTTGTTTTTTCTGTTTGATAGCCAGTAAGTAAGATGTGTGATTTTGGTCTCAATTTTGTTATATAGTCAAGCACAGGCCCTCCAGACAGCATGCCTGAGGTTGTTAAGATGATAGAAGGTTTCTTTAATGCTTCTTTCCTTTCAGAAAATTCATTAACAATGTTGACTTCGTTGAATGCATTGCTTAATGTTTCTGCATCAGAAATGTAATCTGGGTATTTAAGGGTTATTTCGGTTGCTTCCTTTGCCATTCCATCAATGTATGTATCTTTTATAAAATTATTCTTATAAAGTAGAGCCAAAATTTCCTGACTCCTTCCAACTGCAAATGCAGGTATCAACACATTGCCTCCTTCTTCAAGCGTTACATTTATCTCTTCAATAAAATTTTTGATGAGTTCATTTCTATCTGTATGTTCGCTCGTTGCATAAGTTGACTCAATGATCAATACATCACTCTTCACAATCTCTGCACCTTTAAGAAGAGTTTGATTTTGGAGTTTAAAATCTCCTGTATAAACAATTTTCTTATTGTCCTTTGCATTTCTTCTTATAATTTCAGTTATTGCACTTCCAGATATATGCCCTGCATCATGAAGCGTTATATCATAATTTCCAAAAGGTATTTTTTTATTATATTCAACATCGATATAGTTTTTCCTAAACTTGATAATCTGTTTATTTCCATACTTTCTTTCAATATGCCTCCTTTTTTCTATTTTGAGTGAATCGGCTATAAGCAATAGAGAAATTTCAAGTGTTGGCTTTGTTCCAAAGCATGGAACTCTATAATCATTATAGATTGCAGGCATAAAGCCAGAATGATCAAGATGTGCATGGCTCAATATTGCAGCATCTATTTTAGGTATGCTGCCAGGATAATCAATGATATGATTAATCTTTATACCGTAGTCCATAAGAATATTTTTTTTATTTTCTTCATCTATAAGCATGATTGCAGATCTGCCTACTTCTTGTGCGCCGCCATAGAATTTTAAGCGTAATTCGCCACTCATCAAATCAATAAGATTTGCAAATTATAATTTATAATACTTTTTAATAATTGTTTTTATTACAATAAATGAAAATTAAAAAGAGATTATTAAAAATATTCGAGAATATGAAGATAAGTTAAACAAAATTATTCAAGAATTAATATAGATGATATGACCATAAAAAAATTAAAAATCTTTTCTTCATGATTAAATGTAAATGTCAGGATCCTAATGGATGAAGCTATATTAATATTATTAAAGATTACTTTTTATAATTATATTGAATTTTATATTTATTATATTTATTTTTTGTTATTTTATTATTTTTATTTATTATTTTGTTACATTTATTTTATTATATTTAGCGTGATTGCATGTCTGATGAAATTAACTTTTTTGATTTGGCAGCGTTGCTGAAAGTAACGCCTGAGACAACAATGGAGAAATTTGGAGGAATATTAAACTCATCTTACTTTGATGGTGCAAATATTGCTGCAACATTAAGTCAGAAGGGTCTTATAAATTTCAATACTTCACTTCCGGGGCAGAGCCTAATAACATTGACAAGCAAGGGCTCACAACTTATTGAAGAGGCAAATTCAAAAGCCAATTCAGAGTTTGATCATCTTGATTTTGCAGTGTTAGTGCAGATTGCAAATGGGAAGAAAACACCTTTTGACATAGGGTCAGCGGTAAATGTAAGATCAAAAGATCTTGCAATGCATTTATACAAACTCGCTATGCAGGATTATATATCATATGAATTTAGGAGTGGATCAATGACAATAATGCTTACTGAAAAGGGATTTTCACAGGTCAAGACAGGAATGCCAAAAATGAGTGCAGGGATGAATTCACAAGGGAATCAAGCGCAAGCAGGTGCAACGCAAACAAGCAATATTGCAAGTCAATCTATTAGTGCAGTACAACAGCAAGCTCAAGCTCAGCCAGCAGTAAATTGGCAGAGTTCAATGAAGAATAATGAAGAGGTTCAATCAAATAATTCAAACACTTCTAATGATCCCTCCTCTAATAATAAAGAAATAGAAGATAAAATAAAAAGTTCAAGAAAATCAAAAAAAAGAAATATGCTTTTGGGGTTAATAATATCACTGATATTTATATTTGCAATATTGGTTATATTTATTATAAATTTAAAAAAGCTTTGAGTCAATTAATTTGAATATTTATTTTAAAAAATAAAAAAGAAGAAATAATTATATATATTTTAAATTAAATAATTAATAATTAAATAAAGATAAAAAAAGATAAATTAATATCAAAGGTGTTTTTTATTTTCATATGTGGAGGAGATGAAGCAGGCAGGGGCGCCGTAATAGGTCCGCTAATAGTTGCAATAGTAGCAACAAAAAAAGAATCAGAAAAGAAATTTTCAGAGATTGGAGTTAGAGATTCAAAAATGCTTACAAGGGAAAGGAGGGAAGAACTTTATGATAAAATAAAAAAAGCATCTCTTGCTTCATTTGTTGATAGTATACAACCAGAAGAAATAAACAATGCAATGAAGAATGGAATATCCCTGAATGAACTTGAAGCAGTGCATTTTGCAAAATTATTTGATAAGCTTGACAAATATATATCAATATTATATTTAGATTCGCCAGATGTAATTGAACAGAAATTTGGGATGAGAATCAATATATATAGTAGCAAGCCGACAAGAGTTGCAGGAATAAAATCAGAAAGGCAGAAAGGAATCAAATATACAAAGATTATATCAGAGCATAAGGCAGATTCAAGATATCCTGTTGTATCTGCAGCAAGCATCATTGCAAAAGTCACTAGAGATTATGAAATAGATAAGTTAAGCAATGAACTTGGAATTGATTTAGGTTCTGGGTATCCATCTGATCAAAAAACGATAGAAGCAATAAAAGCAAATCTTAAAAACGAAAATTTGATGAAGCATATAAGAGATAGGTGGATAACAATTGAAGGTATAAGGCAGACAAGGATAACAAACTTTTAATGTGGTTTGATGGGAGCGCAAGCACCTAATTGGTTTAAGATTTTAAAATTTTATTTGCCTACAGAAGATGAAGGGATTATGCTTAGAAAAGAAACAGGACTTGATAACACATTAAAAAAAGAAATAATAAGAAAAGAGGAGGATATTAAAGAAATTATTGTCAACAATCTCAAACCATATAATCATACTTTTTTTGTTTCAATTGTAAAAAAAGAAAATGAAGAGGATAAAGGAAAGTTTATTGGGGAAATAATATTGGAAAATGATATGAATGATGTAAGAAATATATTTATTAATTATTGGGTTAAGAGGGCATACAGAAATGAAGGCTATTCAACATCTGCCACTAAATTAATATGTAATATTTTCAAAAATGCTTATGACTCAAAGATTTCAGAAGTTGAAAGCATTAAAGCATTTGTAACCTCAAATAATTATTCCATCAAAGTACTAGAAAAGAATAACTTTAAAGAAGTGGCTGATCCATTGACTCCTTATGGAAGAGCATATATACTAGATTTAAAACAACCCTATCAGATAGATAAAGAAAAATAAAATAAAAATCGATAATACAAATTAAATTAAAAAATTAAATTTTTATGGTTATAATATGAAAGTAATACTTACGCAAGCTAATCTTACACTCAAAGGTGGCGCTGAGAGGGTTGTATTGAAGATTGCACAGCATTATGATGCTCCTATATATGTTGCAGAATATGATAAAAATGCGACTTTTGAAGAATTTGAAGAGCTTGATATTAATGTAATAACAGACAATAAAAAGACAACTAGCAGAGCAATGCAGGGATTAAAATACAGCAAATTCTTAAATTATAAAATAGAAGAAGATTATGATGTTATAAATGCCCATATTGCACCATCACATTGGATAAGGAGATTAAATGAGCGTGTCTTATGGTATTGTCATACTCCTCTTAGAGAAATTTATGATTTATACAAATATAGGCAGAGCTTAAGGTCTTTTTATAAGAGGCCTATTTATGCAATTGGTGCCTATTTTATGAGAAATATTGATAAAAAAATTGTTAATAATATAGAATATATATTTGCAAATAGTGAAAATACTAAGAGCAGAATAATAAAATATTATGGGCGAGAAGATGCAAAGGTGCTCAATGGAGGTATAGAAATAGAGCGCTTTAGAAATGAAAGCAATGATAAATACTTTTTTTATCCCTCTCGCTTTTCTCCAAATAAAAGACAGCTTTATGCTATTGAAGCTTTTAATTTATTTAAAAAGAAGTATAAAAAAGGAAATTATAAGCTTGTAATTGCCGGTGCAGTTTCAAAAGATCCTTTATATTATAATTACTATCTTAAAGTAAAAGAGAGGGCGGAAAAAGTTGGCGATGTAGAAATACTTGCAGATATTGATGATGAACGTTTAGTAGATTTATACTCTAGATGCACTGCAGTGCTTTATACTCCTATTAATGAAGATTATGGATTGGTGCCTCTGGAAGGTATGGCCAGCAGTAAGCCTGTGATCGCAATAAATGAAGGAGGTCCAAGAGAAACTATTGAAGATAAAAAAACAGGTTATTTAATAAATTCTGAGAATGAGATGGCTGAAAAGATGCAAATGTTAGCTGAAAATCCTGATCTAGTTGATGAGCTCGGCAAAAAAGGTTTAAAGCATGTAAAAGCACATTATTCTTGGGAGCATTTCTTTGAAGTATTTGATAAAGCGCTGTACAAAGTTGCAAACGCAGAAGAAGACAAACCTTAATTATTTATTTAATTTATTATATAATAGTTATAATTATTATGATATAAAAACAATTAATGAGATAATAAGTTTAATAATATTAATAATATATTAAAAAATAACTAATAACTAATAATATAAGAATTAATAATGTAATAAATTATTAATATATTATATTATATTTATTAAAAGATTTATTTTGGCAATAGTGGTAGATTTAATGTCAATAAAATATTGGGAGTTTGAAGATGCGCCTTTAAAAGAGAAGCTTAAATCGCCAAATATTAAAGAAATTGCAAAGATATTCTTTGACAATGATACAGAAGCATATAGGTTTTCCATTATACTTCTGGAAATAAAGAAAAGAGGGCAGATCAAGCTGAAAGATGTTCCTGCAATTATACCTATAGCATCAGCAAAGCGTTATCTTGATTTCGCAGTTCAAGTGGGTTTGATAAAGCATGAAAACAACTATTATTCCTTTACAGACAGATTTACAAAACCTTTTAGGAATATTGCAACATATATAAAAGCGTGGATGGACAGCACTGCAGATGAAGATATAACTCTCGAGTTCCCAAATGCAAAGACAGACAAGCAGTTGAAGCGGGGAGGAAGGAAGCCGATTAAGATTGTCGATAAAGTGGTTAATGAGAGTGTAGTCCAAGCAGAAGCAAAGGCCCCCGAGCAAGTGCAGAATCAGGATAGTAAAAGTATAACTTAAGTTGAAGTGATAAATAGTCTATATATAATCACATAAATCTAACGGGCCCGGCGGGATTTGAACCCGCGACCTTCAGCTTTCTTCTTTTAATTAAACTTCTTTTAGAAATTTATTAGAAGGCTGTCGCTCTATCCAAGCTGAGCTACGGGCCCATCTTATTTTTCTTTTTTTATTTTTTATTTCTTATTATCTCTATATTTAAATATTTATAATATTATTAGCAATATTATTAATAATTTAACTATTTTTTATTATATTATAATTTTTAACAATATAATAATATAAGAAAAATAATATGTGGAATTTATAATAGAAAATTAATCTGAATAATTATAAATAAAGTATATAAAAAATATATAAAAATATTAAACATTTATATTGAAGAAATACTTTGTATTATTGTACGTTGCATTTGCAGCTTCATCGAAGCTTACATCCTTTGCTTTTGATATAATGTCTATAGATTTTATTATTGATGAAGGCTTTTCACCTATTGCGGGCGCATCACTTTCCGCCATTATATTGCTTAATGGGATTGCCTTTATTGCCCTTCTTCTTCTGCTTGAATCTATTGGAGGTATAGAAATATAGAAGTTTCTTTCAGCAATGATTCTAGCATGCTCTTCATTGCCCTCAAAATAATGAATATGTGCTCTTTCTACCTTGTGCTTTATCAATATATCAAGCACATCATCAATTGCATCGCGCGAATGAATGCTTATAGGCTTGCCAAGCTCCTTCGCAAGCTCAATGAAGTGTTCAAATACCTTTTTCTGCTCCTCTTTATAAGCATTGCTTGTTTCCTTTGAATAGTCAAGCCCTATTTCACCTATTGCAACAACTCTGTCTTTATTATCTCTTATAAGATGTTCAATACTGTTCATCTCTTCATTAATCTTATCTGTGTTCATATCCATTAGAGCATTAGGATCTAATCCGAGCGCAGGGAATACGTGTATGTAATCACTCAAATTCAGATTTTTTAAACTACTTTTTGAATCTGTACTGTTTGTTATCATTAATGATACTCCTTCATTTAGTGATTCATCTATTATCCTATCTATATTTTCTATAATATCTAGATGGCAGTGTGCATCAGCAATTTTTAATTTATTTTCTGGCATATTATCATATTATAAATATTAATTTATCATCTATCTCAAACTATCAGTTTAAATATTATTTATTATTTAATAATTTTATATATTAATGTTTATTTGTTTTATTTAATTTATATAATTTGTAATAGGATACAAATTATTTTGAATTTGTAATAGATTACAAATATTGCAAATATTTTTAAATATATAGTGTATAATATAAATTATGGAAAAGGAAGAGCTTTTTAAAATAATAGATAGTTGGAATTTCTGGTCGCACAATATAGATACCGGAATAATCCGCGAATCCTATTCTAATAAACTTTCATCCTTGTTTGAGGAATCTAAAATAAGAGTAATAATAGAAACAGGGATAAGGAGGGCAGGAAAATCATTCATAGCGAAGCAGATTGCAAAGCATTTAATCAACAAGGGAATATCAAAGAATCAAATATTAATTATAAATCTAGATGATGAGCGCTTTTTTGATAAAAATTATTCTCTATTGCTTGATATATATAAAATATACAAAGAGAAAATTAATCCAGATAAATCAAGCATAATTATAATTGATGAAGCGCAGGAAGTCGAAGGATGGGAGCGCTTTGTCAGAGGAATATCTGAGAAAAATGAAGCAAAGTTCATTATAACAGGGTCTTCATCAAAGCTTCTTGATTCTGAGTATACAACCCTTCTTTCAGGAAGGCACATAACAATGTATATACATCCTTTAAACTTTTTGGAATATATAAAATTTACAAAATCTATTAGTAGAGAAAACAGCAAATCGCTTAACAATTATATAAACGAAGGTGGTTTTCCTGCTGTCGTACTGTCAAAAGAGAAAGAAATTATAATCAAAAGCTATTTTGACACTATAATATTAAAAGATGTGATTCAAAGGTATAGAATACAAAAACAGGATGAGCTTATAAGGCTAGCTAGATTTTATATAACAAGTATAGGATCAAAGATAACATTCAACAGTGTATCTAAATTCTTGAAAATCTCTGTTAAAACCGCTTATAATTTTTCCCTTTATCTTGAAAGATCCTATCTAATATTCTTTATAGATCGTTTTTCATATTCAATAAAGGTACAAGATAATAGCCCTAGAAAAGTATATACAATAGATAATTCATTCCCCTCAATGCTCGGTATAAATTTTATTGAAATTAAAGGCAGGTTGCTTGAAAATACTATTGCCTCTACACTTTATCTAATATCAAAGCATGTAAATAATTTTTACCTCTATTACTGGTATGAAAATTCAAAAGAAGTTGACTTTGTCATAAACGACAATAAAAAATATAAAATTATTCAGGTTGCATATTCAATTAATAATCAAAAAACAAAAGATAGAGAGCTGTCAGCGCTACTCGAATGTGCAAATAAGATAAATGTCAATGAAGCTGAAGTTGTGACTATGGATTATAGTGGAGAGGAGCTTATTAACGGAGTTAAAATAAAATACATTCGCGCGAGAGACTGGATAGAAGACATTCTCAAACATTACAACTTCTAATTTATCAGGATAATTTGTAATAGGATACAAATTATTTTGAATTTGTAATAGATTACAAATTATTACTAATTATTATAATTTATTTGTAATAAAAATTAGAGAAAATTATAAAGAAAGCTTTTTATATCTTAATGTTATATAATATTATTAAATGTTATAACATTATATAATATTAATACTAATAAAATTAGATGAGCTTATGGAATTGAAAAATGGAAAAAATAATATCAAAGAAGTTAAAAGAAAATATACAACAATAACAATACCTGTTTCTTTATATGATAAAATCCAGAAAATAATTGAGGGTACTAGCTTTTCTTCTGTTTCAGATTATACAACATATGTGCTCAGAGAAACCATTGCTGAAATAGAATTTTCAAGAAACAACAAGAAAAAAGAGAAGGGAAAAGAAGAAAATAGTGAAAAGGAAAATATAAACAACAGCATAATAAAAAAGTTTGAAGCCCTTGGATATGTATGATTATAATTAAAAATTAAATTGTAAACCTTTAGTATGGTATTAATTTTTAAATGGTGAGTTTTTGAATGCAAATGATGAATTAAACAAGATTGCTGAAGAGCTGTGGAAAAGTCCGAATGAGGACAATTGGAGCAGGTTCAGGGATGTTCTTAAGAAGAGCAAGGCAAAATACTACAAAGTCATATATGAAAAAAGCCTTGGAAGCAAAGAGGATTTGAGGAAATCATATGCAGAGCTGTATGATTCAAAATACAAACTAATTACAAAGATACCTATATTCAAAGAGGTGAAAGGAGGCGTTGAAGGTGCAACAATAAATCTAGAAGGCCTTCTTAATGCAAACAAGCCTGATGAAGATATTTCAGATGACAAATAAGGAAGGGAAAAACAAGATTAAAGTTGAAATTTAAAAACAAAATAAAAAGAAAAAATAAAAAAATAAATAAGAAATAAATTAAAAATATTAATGGTGTGGATATGATAAAACAAGATTTGAATGAGCTTGAAAGTAAGAGTATTTATATAATAAGAGAGGCAAAAAACAAGTTCAAAAATATTGCGGCGCTCTGGAGCATGGGCAAGGATTCGACAACAATGCTCGCGCTTGCAAGAAAGGCATTTCTTGGAAAGGTGCCTTTTCCTGTAATACATATTGACAATGGGATTGATTTTCCCGAAACATACAAATTCAGAGAGGAGCTTGCAAAGAAATGGAACCTTGATCTTATAGTTGCAAAGAGCGAGATAAAGCCTGAGCTTTCAGGATTCAGCTGTTGCGGATCAAATAAGACAGATGCACTTAAGAAAGTGATGAGTGAATACAAGTTTGATGCGCTCATTGTTTCTATAAGAAGGGATGAACACGGCATACGAGCAAAGGAAAGAATATTTTCTCCTCGTGATCAATCCTTCAAATGGGATTATAAAAATCAGCCTGAAGAAATTTGGAACAATTATACATCTGCACTTGATAAGAAGGGCCATATAAGGGTCCATCCACTGCTTGATTGGAATGAGATTGACATATGGAATTACATAAAGAGGGAGAAGATTCCTATAAATCCATTGTATCTTTCAAGAAACGGCTATAGATATAGGAGCCTTGGATGCACGCACTGCACAGTTCCAATCAAATCGGATGCAAAGAACATTAATGAAATAATAAAAGAGCTTGAAACAACAAATGTTGAAGAGAGATCAGGAAGGGAGCAGGATAAAGAAAAAGAGTATGTTATGGAGAAGCTGAGATCCTTGGGATATATGTAATCTATAATATTGATTGTGGTATGTGATATTATGAAGATAAACAGGATAACTTTATTGGGGCATAAAGATCATGGAAAATCAACATTAATAGGGAACCTTCTTATAAAGACAGGCTCTGTTTCAGAGCAGAGGATTTCAGAAGCAAAAAGGATAAGCGCTGAATTGAATAAGCCTTTTGAGCCTGGATTTATACTTGACAGTTTTGAAGAAGAACGCAGAGAAGGGCTTACAATAGATACTACAAGAGTACAGCTCAAATACAAAGATGCTGCATTTGAATTTATAGATGTGCCAGGGCATGAAGAATTGATAAAGAATATGTTGAGCGGTGCATCTTATGCTGATTTTGCACTTGCAGTTGTATCTGCAGCTTCTGATGAAGGAATAAAGGACCAAACAAAAAGACATATTTATATTGCAGATTTAATTGGAATTAACAGAATAATTATTGCAGTCAATAAAATGGATAAAATAGATTATGATGAAAAAATATTCAATGATATTAAAGCATCTCTACTAAATTACTTTTCAAAGGTTGGAATAAACAAAAGAAACATAATCTTTATTCCTATATCTGCATACAACGGTGAGAACATAATAGAGCATTCAAGCAAGATGGAATGGTATAAAGGAGAGCCATTAATAGATTTACTATATAATCAAAGCAAGAAGAAGCAGAAGAGAAGCAAACATTTGACAGCATTGATTCAAGGCAGCATAGATAAAGATGGCGAGCAGCTGATTTCAGGAAAGGTTCTTACAGGAAAGCTGTCTGAAGGTGATAGTGTTATAGTATATCCTGAAAATTTTGAGGATAAAATAGAGAAGATCTTTGTAGGAGGGAAGGAGCGCAAAGTTGCAAAAGCAGGAAATGATATTGTACTTAAAACATCAGAAGAAAATAGAACAATCAACAACAAGATTATATCAGAAAAGTCAAATCCGGATATAAAAATTTCAAATAATGCTGAAGTGTTGCTGTTTTTTGTAAATGAAATAAGAGACAACTTGAAGATAAAAATATATAATACAGAGATTCCATGCACTGTTGAAGTGATAAAGTCAATAAATACTTCAACTGGCGACATGTTTGAAGATAACAAACCAAGAGTACTCGAAGCGGCAACAGCAAAGCTTCATTTTCAAAATAACATCATATATACACAATTTAATAGCAATAAAGAATTAGGAAAATTCCTTCTTTATTCAGAAGATACATTTATAGGATTAGGCAAAATCAAAGAATAAATAATGAAGGATAAACAATAATATATTATTAAGTTATTTTAATATTTTTAAATTTTAAATATTTTAATGAATAAAAATAAAACAAAATAAAAAAATGATTATATGCTTATTGTAAATTCAATAAAGGACAATGTTTCAGTTGCTATTGCAGATAAGCTCAAGGAGTATATATCATTTGAAGATAAAGGTCTGCTTGATGGATTTCCATATTTTGCTAGTGGAGATATAAAGATGATTGAAATTAATATGCTGCATATAAATGCAGATTTTCTAAATAAATATAATGATACAATTATGTTTTTAAGCAAGCACAGCAGCGAGAAGGGCGTCTCATCCTTTACTGTCCATCCAACAGGGAATTTTGGAAGTAG
>JBMFSA010000011.1:0-17779 GCA_049967795.1 Candidatus Micrarchaeia archaeon
CATATCACCTCAATAATATCACTAGAAATCTTTAAATATATTTTGCATTTTTTCTTTTGTGTTAGATGGATAACGAATATATTATCTAATTATTATCCAATAAGCGTGATACAGCAGCATAATAAAAACAATATAAAAAGTCAGCTGATTTTTGAACCGGGCTTTACATCAGAAGTGGTTGTGAGCAGAACAACCCTTTCTTCATCAGATGCAGCTAGAAGCATGCCATTTGATTTTAATCCTGCAATTTCCTTCGGCTCAAGATTCGCTACAATTACTATATTGCGGTTGATGAGCTCTTCTTTAGTATAATATTTCTTTATGCCTGCTAAAATTGTCCTATTTTCAGCTTCTCCAACATCCAAAGTGAGCTTGTACAGCTTCTTTAAGCCTTCAACCTCCTCTACATTAATGATCTTGGCAACCCTCAAATCAATCTTTGAGAATTCATCATAACTTATTCTTACATTATTAGCTTCCTCCATCAAACCACTTATTCAATAGCTCTTTGCAAAGTTAGCCATATATTTTGCATCTTTTCCACAATAAACACACTTTCCTTTAAGCTTGCTTTGGTCAAAAGGTATATTTGTAATCTTAGCTCCTGTCTCCTCTTTTATATGATCTTCACATTCTGTCTCTCCACACCAAGGCGTATGTATAAATCCAAGTTTGCTCGCTAATGTCTTTTTAAATTCATCATAATTTGAAACAACTGTTGTATGTTCATTCAAGAATTGCTCTGCTTTTTTATACAAATCATTGTGCATCTCATCCAGCATTTCCTTTATAGTGTCTAATAATTTATCAATGCCAACATTATATTTTTTGAAATTGTCTCTTCTTGCAATAACTACTGAATTGTTCTTTATGTCTTTTGGACCAATCTCAATTCTTATAGGAACTCCTTTTAGCTCCCACTCATTAAATTTGTAGCCTGGTGTATACCCTTCTCTATCATCTAACTTTACTCTATAATGTTTGCTTAATTCCTCTTTCAATTCCTCTGCCTTTTTTAGTATAATATCATCATCTTTTCCAAGTATTGGAACAATGACAATCTGCACTAAAGCAAGCTTTGGTGGTATCACCAAACCTTTTTCATCGCTATGCGTTGCGACCATTACTCCTATAACACGTGTTGTTATTGCATATGTATTCTGATATGCATATTTTGTCTGTTCATCCTTGTCAATGAATTTTATGTCAAAGCTTTTGGAAAAGTTTGTGCCATCATGGTGAAAATCAGGTCCTTGTATCGCAAGCCCATCTGGCATCAACATCTCAAGGCTGTAGCTAGCAACTGCTCCTGCAAATTTCTCCTTTTCACTTTTCCTTCCAGCAATATAAGGCAATGCCAAATAATCCTTTAAGATTTTCTGATAAATTGATAAAATAATATCACGCTCTGCCTCTGCCTCCTCTTTTGTTGCAAATACATCATGCCCTTCATTCCAGAGGAACTCTCTACCACGTATAAAAGGCATAGGGTGCTTGAACTCCCATCTGACAACATTATTCCATTGATTGTATCTTAGCGGCAGATCCCTCCACGATCTAATCCATTTTGAATAGCTTACATACATTATTGTTTCTGATGTAGGCCTTACTGCAAGCCTTTCATCAAGTTCACTATCACCTCCATGTGTAACCCAAGCAACTTCTGCCTTAAAGCCTGCAAAATGCTCTTCTTCTTTCTTCAAATATCTTTCAGGTATAAATAATGGAAAATATACATTTTGAATTCCAATTTTTTTGAATTCCTCATTTGTTGCATCTCTTATAATCTCCCAAACAAAATTTGCAGCTGGCCTGTATATATAACATCCAGAAACATCACTATAATCAAGAAATTCTGACTTTGTCAATACTTCAGAATACCATTCGCCTAAATTCTCTTTTTTTGTTGTAATGCCTTTTGTTTCAATTTTTTCTGACATAAAATTACCTTAAGCCCTTCTATATAATTAATTCTATAATTTGATATAAAGATTTAAATATTTAATATAATTCGTTTGCTGTATTTGCATTTTAGCCTCTGCTTCTACAAAATGTTGCAAACTATAATCTTGTATATTAATCTCTTGATCTACTTTTTAATATCTTATCTTATATTATGCATCTGATATAAGAACAGAATATTCATGTGGTGATAGGTGGTGTTGAAGATTACATTTGACATTATACTTTGTGGTGGGTATGCACGTATGCAATACTATTTAACCTTTACATTTTTTGGTTTCTCATCAATGATTTAAGTATTAGTGAAACATGCCCTGCTTCGCGCATTCTTCTATATGAATACTGAATCCATTGATCTCCAAAAGGAATATACATTGAAACCTTATCATTTTTGGCAAGCTCTTTTGCATAATCATTCATTATTCCTTTCAAGAATGCATATGATATATTTCTCCTATATTTTTTGTTCAATGTTTTTGCATATTCAATCATTTTAACATCATGTGTTGCAACTACAAATCTCTTCATATTTTCAAATAAATATTTTATTAAAAATTTATAGTTTTTGTTGACCTCTTCTTTGTTAGTATATCCTATTTTATCATCCACAGTATAAGCTCCTTTAACAATCCTTATCGTTGAATTGCTAGGTAATCTTTTTAGATCTTTTATACTGCGCTTCAGATTTGATTGGATGCATATTCCAACATTATTTGTATATTTCAAACCTTCTTTGTATAAGCTGATTGTTGAGTCAACCACATCATAATCTTCCATATCTAGCCATACAAAGACTTTTTTAGAGTTTGCATATTTTATTAGATCTAAATAATTCCTTTTAAGAAGTGCTTCATTTATTCTAGCACCAATCTGTGTCGGCTTGATCGAGATTGCAGCATCTATATTTTCATCATTAATTCTATTCATTAGATCTTTGTATATTTTAACTGTTTCATCAATTTTATTCTTATCAATTATATCTTCCCCTAAATAATTCAATATTGCAGAAATATTGTGCTTGTTTATCATTTTTGCTGTTTCTAATGCATCGTTGATTCCTGAACCTGCAATCCACCTTCCAGCAATTAATTTTTCCAAAATATTATTTATTAATCCCATTTAAACACTTTATTATTTATTTATTAAGTAAAGTATTGAAAAAAATTAAGGTAAATCAACATTCAGTTCAACTAAATCCTTTAACAATTGTTCATAATCTCTATATTGTATTGCATGAATTCCAAGCCTTGCAGCGCCTTCTACATTCTCTTTTAGATTATCAATGAAAACTGCTTCATCTGGCAGAACTCCCATTCTCTTAAGTGCAATCTCATAAATTTTTTTATCTGGCTTGACTGTTTTAACATAACAAGAGGCAACAATTGCCTTTATTTTCATCTCTTTTACTAATTTATCAAATAATATTCTTCTAAATTCTGTATATCTACTATATGACGCATTTGTTATAATGCCTATATCATACTCGCTTGAAAGTAGCTTCATTAAATTTACAATCTCCTTATTAATCTTCGCATTTTCTCTAAATCCCTCAAGCCATCTAAAATTACTTTTCGGCCTATGGAATTTTTCTTCAAATGCTTTCTCAACCTCTTTCAATAATATACTTCCCAATTCCATTTTGGTGATATAATTGCCTAGGAAATCTGTCAATTCCTTTTGATCAAGGTTTTCTTTTTTACTGAGCCATTTTATGTACATTTCTTCTGAAAAATTAATGATTACGCCACCAACATCAAATATTATTGCTTTAAAGACCATAGCAAAACCTTTTTTGTATAAATTTATTAGTTTATATATTATTTATCTATTATAAAAAATTTGGTAATAAAAAATAAAAAGAAATCAAAATAAATTTTAAAATATTATTTAATATAATAAATAATATAAATATAATAAATAATATATTATAAATTTATTAAATTTATTTTGTTATTATTTTAATTTTTATGTTAAGATAAAGAAAATATTGTTAAATTTTTATTAATTATAATGTATATTAATATATAATAAAATATTAATAAAAATAAAATAAAGGAATAATATAATAGTGAGATTATGGCAATAATGCTTGATTCTGTAAGGATAGAGAAGAAAGAAGATATGCAGCTTATTTTAGGTCACGCTGGTTTTATAAAAACAACTGAAGATCTATACGAAGCATTGATGAATATATCGCCAAATATAAAATTTGGCCTTGCATTCAACGAAGCAAGTGGTGCTAGACTAGTAAGAAGCGAGGGAAATGATGATGAACTTAAAAGACTTGCTGAAAAAAATGCATTTAAAATAGGTGCAGGTCACACATTTTTAATATTATTTAAGAATGCGTTTCCTATAAATGTATCTAATGCGATAAAGAATGTTGTAGAGGTTTCAGAAATCTTCTGCGCAACTGCCAATGATGTTGAAGTCATAATTGCAAAATCCAATGGTAGGTCTGCAGTGCTTGGCGTAGTTGATGGAGAGGATGTTGTCAATACAGAAAATGAAAAAGAGAAGGTAGATAGAAGAGATTTTGTAAGGAAGATAGGGTACAAATTAAAATGATGAGTTTTATGAACAAATGCGTATTCTGCAATAAAAAGAAGATGGAAGAGCAGGGTATACTTTATGAAGATGATCAATGTTATGTAACGCTTAATCTATATCCTATAAGTTATGGACATCTTTTAGTAATACCAAAGAAACACTATAAAGATATAATAGAGACGCCGCCAAATACCTTATCTGATATGGCCCCTATTATAAGAAAATTTGTTATTGAAGTCAATAAAATGTTCAAGCCAAAAAACATAATGATTATAACAAATGCAGGAGATGAAGAAGAGGTCAAGCATTTTCATATACATATTATACCTATTTATGAAAAGAGGGGCGTAAGTTCGCGTGTTAAACTTTATAAAATGCGCAAGAAGTTAAACAAAAAAGAGAAAGAAGCACTGCTTAAAGATTTTAAAAAATTTGAAAATAAAGATTAAAATAATAAAAACAAAAAAAAAACAAAAAAAATAAAAATAAAAAGAAAAGATCATCTTCTTTTGATTTGCCTGCCTTTCTTTTCCTCCTTTTCTTCTTTTTCTTTTAGCTTGTCTATTTTTGCATTTACTTTGATCAGCTGGTATACAATCAACACTAAAAATGTTACTACTATAACTGCAAATACAATAAATGCGTCATATATTTCATTTATTGAATTATTGAGCTCCTTATATGCTAGTTGTGTTAGTGTTGACAATGATGTAATGCTTGTGTTCAATCTGCTTATTGCACTCTGATTCTGCACTGTTGGAGTTGTTACTGTAATAGGTTTTGTTGTGTTGAGCTTCTGCACAAAACTTCCAGGAATCATGTTCTGCATTATAATCTTTGTATCATTGCTCAATAATGAAGCCAATACTGCGGTTGTATAGCCGTTGACAGCATAGTTCAGCATCGCACTTGAATTGCTTGATGCTAATTCTGCATTCTTTGCATAGAAATATGATTCATCTGCAAATTCTGTTGGCCATATTCCATATGTTGCATTTGCAGAAAGTGCAAAAGTCCTGTTGATAGCATTGCTTGGATTTGCATTTGCATACTGCGCTGCGGTCTGCATTGCATATGCATAATCCGCTTCAAATATTGATAGTGGATAATTCTGTGCAGCATACGCATTCTCAGCTCCAATCAAATATGTGCTGTTTCCATAAGCTGATGCTCTTTTTATTCTTGATTCTGCGATTGCTGATAGGTTTGCATTTGGCATTATACTTTCTCCATTCATAGTGCTTCCAAGTTTATACATCTCCTGTGCGGCACTGCACCATGCATATGCAGTTCCTGCAAGCTGCATATTTTCCAATACTCCATCTGTTGTAGTATCTGTCTGGTTATAAGTGCTTAGTAGTGATGATATAGTTTCTTCACCCCACTGCTGCCTAAGCTCTCCACCTATTACAAATTCATAATTGTTTGTGTTGAGCTGTGGAATGCTCAGAGAGCTGCAATAATTGTTTAATGATTGGATTTCAGAAAAGCCTGATGCTCTTGTTACATTATAGCTATTAAGGTAATTTGCATCCAAGAAGTTCAAGAATGCAAGATCAGCAGATAAATAAAGATAGCCCTTCCTTTCAAGCTGGGCATTCTGAAGCATTGAAGCTTTGAGCTGTTCTGTTGCATTAATGAAGTTCGGGTTTGATGAAAGCTCATCAATGCTTGAATTCGTCATATTGAAAGTATAATTGACAAGCTTTGAAAATGCAGAATAATTGCAAGAGCCTGTGCACTGGTACGGAGCATTTCCAACATTTAAATTGAGTTTTGTGTAAAGATTCAGCTTTACAGAATGGGCATTGAGCTCTGCCCTACTAGGATTTCCAAATGCGTATTGATAAGTCTGGCTTATATTTGAGACTTCAATAACAGGAATATTAAATGCTGATTGCGCAATATAATAAACTAAATTATCGTTTGAAGCATTCGGTACAAGAACAAATGAAAGATTATGTTTCTTTGCAGCATCTATTTTATCAAATACCCCTCCAATCTGTCCTATTGCTCCTGAGCTTGCTATTGTCCCTGTTATTGTGAAGTTATGGTTTAAAGGTTTGTTTGATAGAGCAGACAGCGCTAAAAGAGTAAAGGCTGCACCTCCACTTGGTCCAGATACAGATACGTTTGTATCATTTCCTGATATATAATATGTGAAATTATAATTAGAGAAGTTAAGCCCCAAATATTTTGAAGCATATTCTGCTCCGGTAGTTGCACTTGCAAGCGTTGAATTTCCAACGACTGCAGGTCCTTTTATTGAGACTGTTCCGTTTCCTTTACCAACATTTAATGATATTATAGTCAGAATTCCTGTATTATTACTCAGGATTACTGCTGGTGCATATATTGATGATTCATATGTTTGGGATGATATAGGGATTGTAAGTATTGCAATTAATAATATTGCTAGCAAAGAAATTATTATAATATCAAACTTCTTTTTATTTTTTTGTTTCTTATCCATTATTCCACCTTAAAATAAATAATAATTAAATAATATAATTAATAATAAAAATTTAAAAAAATAAAAAAATAAAATTTTAGTGCACTTTAAATCATATATGCGTACTTGTATTTGTATTGCTTTCACTTTCTGCTTCATTATTTTTTCCTCTTCTTTTGATAATAAATGCAGCAATTATAATTATTACAATTATTATAATAACAATAATCTCTATTAAGTTTAAGTTATTGCTGGTTGTTGGTTTAACAGATGTTTGATTACTTGTTACTGGTGTAGTATTCTGTTTTGGCAATACAGGTATTGAACCTGGAGGAACATTATTAGATGGAGTGGTAGAAATTGAGGGCCCTGTTATGTTTGTTATATTGATCCAACAGCTGCTTGAGGTATTATTTAATGGAAGCATGGCGAATGAATGCTGGAGGGCGCCTGAGGTTATATAAGGTGTATTGTATGATAGAGTATAATAGCCATTTGCTCTAACATATACAGTCCAATTGCCAGTACCTAAAATTAAAGAATATGTTCCTGATGATGAAGATAAATTTGATGCATTATTATTATAGGCAGAAATGATTGTGGCATTTTTTATTGGCAAGCATGTTGCTGCTGATATTATTTTTCCATTTAGAACCCAACCCAGCCCTGCAGAGAAACCTACTTGTATTAATATTATGCTCAACAAAACAATCAGTAAAAATACACTTAAAGTATTTGCATTTACTATTTTCCTTCCTTTATAAAATAAACTCATTTTATTACCCGTTTAAAATAATGATATAAAAATATAAAATAAATTAAAATTATTTTCAAATAATAAATTGTTTATAATATATAATGATGAAAATAATAATATAATAATATCTTTATATTCTTCCATATCTATTGATGAATGCAATATACCTTTTGATAAGGTCGATAGGAGCTGAAGGCTTTGTTTTTTGTATTAATTCTTCAAGCTGCTCTTCATTTATTTTTGTTTCTTTGCCACTGCTTACTTCTCCTTCTAATGCTTCTGTTTTTGCCTCTCTACATATATTTGATATATCTGCACCGGTAAACCCTTCTGACATTCCTGCAAGCTTATCATAATCGATATTGTTTTCAATAGGAACTCCTTGTAGATACTTTCTGAATAGCTGTGCCCTATCATTTATATTTGGCGGTTCAACATATATAAGTTTGTCAAATCTTCCCGGCCTCAATATTGCAGCATCAAGCATGTCTGGTCTGTTGGTTGCACCTACAATTACAATATTATTCATCTTCCTTATTCCATCAATCTCTTCAAGAAGCTGGGATGTCATCTGTATTGCTATTTCTGAAGCGCCCTCTCTTTTTGGAAATATGCTGTCAATTTCATCTATAAAGATAATTGAAGGGGCATTCTCTCTTGCTCTATTAAATGTTTCTTTGATCGTTGCATTTGCGCGTTCAATCCCCTGCTCAGCAAGCTCTGCACCGCTGATCTCGAGCATTGTAATGCCCTCAAATTCGTTCTTGACAGCTCTCATAAGCATTGTCTTTCCATTTCCTGGAGGCCCGAAAAGCAGAAGTCCATTGATTGGCTTGATATCATATTTCTTCATCAATGAAGGATGTAAGAGAGGAATTTCAACAGCTTCTCTTATTGCCTTTTTAGCATCCTCTAATCCAATTACATCATCTATTGTAACATCTTTCTCTACAGTTCTTAATTCATGATGCATACTCCTCTCATAATCAAGTTTGAACTTTATATACTTGTCAATTTGTGATAATGATGTTGAAGGCTTTGTTGCAGCAATGGCATTCAATATATCATTCTGCGTTATTGCAAGAACTTTATGGTGGATAGAAGCTTCACCTGCAACATTCTGTGCGATTGTTTCAACAACTGCTTTTATGTCAGCTCCAGAATATCTGTCAGATTTTTCAGCAATCAAATCAAAATTAATATTGTCGGCTATTGGAAGTTTTTCTAAATACTTTTTAAATATTATTTTTCTGCCTTCTGCATCTGGCAATGGTACATATATAAGTTTGTCAAATCTTCCCGGCCTCAATATTGCAGCATCAAGCATATCAGGTCTGTTTGTTGCTCCAACAACTACAACCTTATTAACAACTTTAAATCCATCCATTTCAATGAGGAACTGCGACAATGCATGCTTTCTTATTTCATCAGTTTCAAATTCCCTGCTTGTTGCTACAGAATCAATTTCATCAATGAATAGTATACACGGAGCATTCTTCCTCGCGATTGTAAATATTTTATTAATCTTCTTTTCAGTCTCTCCAGGATAAGCAGATATAAGATCAGATGCTTTGATATAATAGAATCCAGCATGAATCTCATTTGATAGAGCTCTCATCATAAGAGTTTTACCGGTTCCTGGTGGTCCAAAAAGAAGAACTCCTTTTGTAGGTGTAATATTGTATGCCCTTGAAACCCCTTTTTCTTCTAAAGGCAGCATTATTGCTTCTCTGAGCTCTTTCTTTGTCTGTTCATAATTTCCTATATCATCAAATGTTTCAGATGTACTTCCCATTGAAAGGTCTTCAAAAGCTTCTCCAAACTTCATCCTTATATCTTGCTTCTTTACTTCTCTAACTTTTACAATTTCAAAGTCGCTGTATTCAAACAATCCTATTATTAAAACACTAAATGCAAAGCTGATAAAAGGAATTATGATTGGTATATTGAAATAAGGAATACTGTAGCTCATCATTGTATAGAATGTGGGGTATATTATGCCGAATGTTGCTGAGATAGTTCCATGAAATTTTGATTTGCTGCTTGCAGCGTACCAATCAATAAGCATTATTATAAGTATTAAGATTAGTATATCTACAATATAATAGAATGAGCCTGCAATAAATGATAATAATACTGCATCGAACACATTAGGCACTTGCGATATAGTTTTAAAACTGGTAAATGAAGATATTGCAGAAGAAAATACACTAAATAAGTTGCTTGGTATTATATTTGAATTTGGAGTATCTAATTGTACTATTGTGCTGAATCCACTATTGATGATGCTGTGAGCCTGCTCTGTATTATATAATATATAAGCAGAGTTTGAAATGCCTGTTATAGCTGAGAATGTTATGATTGCAAATACTGCAACAAGCATAGCAACGATTGCTCTTTTATTGCTCAGCACAAGCACAGAATAGATGAAAACAGGTATTATAAATATATAGCCCAAAGGAGAGAATGCAAGAGAGAATAATATAAACGTAAACATAATAGTTCTATAGTGCATGTAGCCTACAATGAGTATTATAGATACAGCAATCATGAATAGCCAAGCAAGCACAGGTGTTTGATACATAAGTATTGGAAATATAAATATTATATAGACAATCAAGCCGAGGAATGGGTGGAATAAGGTAGCTGCAAATAGAATTATAAGTAGTATGATGAATGCATACAGAGGATAAAATGGAAGGACAAGGAATATTGATGTAAATGCAGCAATGATGAGTAGTGCGTCAATGAAGCTGGGCTTTGATATAATATTAATGATCTGATCTTTAATACTATAATATCCAAGGGGTTTTGCATGCTTTGCTTTGGATGAGGACGTTTGCTGTTGTTCAGTCTTTTGAATAGTGTTAGGCTTTGATATAAAATTTTTAACTGCTATTGGGTTATTATTTTTTTTATCTGAAAACATAATTTCACAATTTAAACTTTAAATTTAATAATTACTCTTTTTATGTATTTATATCATCATTTAATTATAACATTAAAAAAATAATAAATTTACTTTTCAATATTTTTAATATTTTTAATATTCTTAAGATATCAAATAAAAATAATATACAATTTTGAATATTTATTTTTCAATAGATTTATAACTATAATTAATCTACTCCTTGTCTTTTAATTACTTTATTTTATTCTTATATACTCTTTATATATATTGCTATGATATAATATATTATTTTATCATCTTTATTTAAATTTAAAAAAGACTAATGAGTCTAATAAATGCACTAATGAAAAAGTATATAAATCTAAAAAAATAAAATATAAATTATCAATATCCTATCGGTGGTTTTATAAAATTTGAAAAACTTATATTGAAAGATAAACAGGCAAAAATGTTGATATATATTAATTCAATTCCCCAAGGTTGCACAATGTCAACAATATCAAAGAATTGTGGAATAAGTTATGTTCATACAATAAATTTCATCAATAAATGTGCAAAGCTGGGTTTAATAGAAAACACTAAGCATGGAAGAATAAAAGAAATAAAATTAACAGATAAAGGTGTACAGCTTACAGAGTTGGTTTCAAAGATTAATTCAATTCTAGAAGATAAGAGTATTAATAAGCCGCAACAGGCTGAAGTAATAAAATAAATAATTTTTTATTTTTAATTTTATATTTATTTAATATTAATTTTTTATATTATACTTATATGTGAAGAAATGAACAATAATATTGAAAGTAATGATGAAGTCTATAAAGAGCAGATTATAGCTCATTATGAGCATCCTCATAACAAAGGTGTCCTTGAAAAGTCTTCTGTTTCCTGCCATGAATTTAATCCTTATTGTGGAGATGAAATTACAATATATCTCAAGATTGAAGGAAGAATAGTAAAGGATGCAAAGTTTGAAGGGAGAGGGTGTGCTATAAGTACAAGCAGTGCGAGCATGCTTACTGATTATATTAAAGGCAAAAGTGTAGATGAGGTTAAGCAAATAAACTTTAAAGAAATGGTTGATCTGCTAGGAATTGATCCAGGGCCTGCAAGATTGAAATGTATGATGCTACCATTAAAGGCAACACATAAAGCCATCGAAAATATTCAATCCAGAAAATAAATTAATCTTTTTAATTGATAAAATATATTATATTGTTGAATTCGATTTGCTGTTCTTTATTTTGTAAGTAAAATACAGCTGTCGCTTCCTACTATAACATCAACTTCTGTCTGTGCAACCAGCCCGCCGCTCTGTTCAACTAATACAGGATAAGCAGATAGCGCTCCGGCCCTGAATATTTCGCTTATTCCAGAATATAGATTAAATTTTGAATCTGCTGAGTTTGCAAGCCATCTAACTGCAAATGGTTCATTCTTATACTTTTCTATTATCTTATTCATAAGCTTTCTAGCATTCTGCGATCTTACTATCGCCTCTTCTTCTAATTGATATATCTCGCATGTATCTCCTTCTATCACCATCCCTTTCTTCCCATTAGTAACGAACGGCTCTATTGCAATTGTCATTCCCTCCTCAAGCCTTGTATCATCATTATTATCAAAATTAGGTATGAACGGTGATGAATGTAGATCATAAATACCTATACCATGGCCGCCAAGATTCTTTATAGGTATTAAATTTCTTTTTTTAATTGTATTTTCTATCGCCTCTCCTATCTTTCTAACTTCAACGCCTTTCCTTATTACGCTCAATGCAGCTTCAACAGCTTCCTTTGACGCTTCAACTAAATCTGAATGCTCATTAGACAGGTCAACAGTAACTGCGCAATCGCTCATAATTCCATATTTTTCAATTCCAAAATCAACTTTTACTACATCTTTTTCATTGAATGTTCTGCTGTCTTGGAATGAAGGTGTATAATGTGCGGCTTCGCTATTGATTGAGAGATTTATTGGAAATGCACAGTTGAATCCCTCATCTAAAATGCTCTTTTCAATCTTTTCCGCCACTTCTAGAAGTGTCATATCTGGCTTTATAAAAGATGCGGCAGCCTTAACTGCACTATATCCTCTGCTATAAATATTCTTTATCTCTTCAATTCCGAGTACTGTACTATTATTTTCATCATTATCATCCACAAAATCACCTTTTTATTTTTTCAGCTGTCTTGAAGTGTTTCATTGCACCCTGCAGGCTCAATAAAGCTTGAGCTCATTGCGAGCTTCAGATATCCTAAATAAGGAATTCCGAAAATCACTTTACCCTCTGTATAATTTAATGAAGGTGGAATATTATCATATTGTATATCTAATCCTGGGTTATTATCTCCTTTTGTAAGTATATAATAATTGCCGCTTGCATTTAGTACTGCATATGCCCTATGTACAATATAAGTATCACCATATCTATAAAATAGATCCTGCGGCACTGTTTGATATACAATTATGGAATTGTTTTTATCGCCGCTTATTGTTATATTATTTATTGTTATTGCATTTGTATATGCTTCTTCTTTAACTGTCCCATTTGAGAGCAATACATTTGCAATTCCACAGCTATATTTTATTAGATTATTGTTTTGGTAACTTGAAGGTACTATATTATAATTATTTTCCTGCATCAAACCTATTGATTCTCCATCTTGGTAGAATTGTGTGACTGTTCCTGTATTTCCATTTTTAAAATATGAGACGCAGATCAGTGCTTCACTATTTATATTTTTTATCATACTATCCAATTCATTGTTGGTTATATTGATTACAGGTGCATCTATACTTTTAATATTATTCTTGTTTATGCCTTGTACAATTATAAGATCACCTCTATTTAGATGGGGCAGCATGCTGCAGCTCGGAACAACATCTATCGGCACAGGACTATTCAACAGAATCTTAATAAGTATCCAAAATATTATTACAATAACAAGAGCAATAACAATTTCAATAATGTTCTTTTTAAGCCCGCTCTCTTTAAAACTAATTGCAAATTCAAAGACAAGTGCTAAAATAATACATATTATTAGCCCAGCTCCAAATATAAATGAAAGAGTTTGATTTGATTGAAATATAATATAAAGAACAAAGAACAATACAATTAATATATATAATATATTAATATTTCTATCATTGACCTCTTTTTTCTTTTTTGTTTTTGACATTCCTGCACCAAACAAATAAATTAATAAATAATAAGATAAGAATAATAATATATATTATATTATTGATTGAGCTTAGTTCTATTATATAATTATTGCAGCTATACTAATATTATTTATTCACTGTTTCCTCTTCTACATTTTTGTTGAATGTATTACTGCTTGGATCTTGGCTTCCTGACTGTGCATTTAACTTGTCTGCATTGTTTTTATTGATGTCTGCAACTCTTATTCCAACTACTTGTGATTCTCCATCCTTTTTCATCATTACTCCAATTGCAGTATCAGCAGATGTTATAAGTGCATCATTGTGGCTGACTATTATAAATTGAGAATCTTTTGATAATTCTTTTATAAGCTTTGACAGTTTTTTAGCATTCTCCTTGTCAAGCGAAACATCAATTTCATCAAAGATGTAAAGAGACATTGCATTTCTTATTTGAAGTGCAAGAATTATCATCAATACAAGAAGTGTCTTTTGTCCTCCTGAGAACTGCTCTGTATTCTGTTTTCTATTCTTAATCGATGCATCGATGAGCAGTGCCGAATTGAATATATCTTTTGGATTCTGCAGCACCAAGCTTGCTTCACCATC
Source organism: Candidatus Micrarchaeia archaeon (assembly GCA_049967795.1). Taxonomy (GTDB): domain Archaea; phylum Micrarchaeota; class Micrarchaeia; order Micrarchaeales; family Micrarchaeaceae; genus JAJZYD01. The sequence goes on from JBMFSA010000011.1 coordinate 14,404, forward strand.
AAATATATAGCTGTATAATCTTGAGAAGTTTGCATTGACTTCATTGAATGTTTTCATAAATACATCATATTTCTTCGCTTCTATCTGGTTAATCATATTTACTATTGAATCTTTTTCTGTTTGCAGCACTTTGAGCTTATCCATTGCTTCATCAACATCTTTTTTCTTTTCATTATATACTTCAGGAGCTTTTAAGTTTATATTTCCAAGCCTCTCAAGCTCGAGCTTTGCGTTTGATATCATATTGTCTAGTTTGTTTATATTTGATTCATTAAGCATCTCCATATTCTCATATCCCGCAAGCTCGGCCTTAATATCTCCAAGTCTTGTCTTGTACTGCGAAATCCTGCTCTCATTCTCTATATAACTCCTCTCTTGCGCTGATCTTGTGCTTGATAACCTTCCCTTATCTTCGCTGAGTTTTGCAATCTCATCATCAAGCTTGCTTATCTTCTTGTAGATCTCCGAGCTTGCTTTGTCATGGCTTTCAAGCTTCGCCTTGAGCTCTTCTCTATGTTTGTTTATTTCCTCTATCTGCTTTGCAATCTTTGCTATATCTTTCTCATCATTCTCCTTTTCATTGTTCAATGATTTGATTTGAGCTTCTACTTCTTCCTTCTTAAGCACTAGCATCTCATTCTCCTTTTTTAATGACGCGGCATCAATCTTTATCTTTTCTATTGATGTGCGGATCTGCTTCTCAAGATCCTCATTTTCCCCTATACCCTTCTTTGATGCATTTTCAAATAATTCTTTGATTGTATTAAATTCCTCTCTTTCTTTTCTAAGTTGCTCCTCAATTGCTTTTATATCTTCATTTATCTTTTCCTTATTTTCTTTATTATACTTTATCATATCTTCTCTCTTTTTAATATTTGCTGAGAACCCTTCAAGATCTGATAAAGTTTTCCTCTCATTATCTATAAGAGTTCTAAGTATTATCTCATTTTCTAGTTTTTCTTTTTCATATTCTGCAATCTCTGCTTTTATTGAATCTAAAGAGTTTTCAAGATTTAAAATTTCATCATTAACTTTCTCTAATTCATCTCTTACTTTCTTCAGCTTTGCTTCAGATATATTTGATATCTTTAATGCACCTCCTGTTACAATGCCGCTGCTTTCTACAACATCTCCCTCTAAAGTAACATATCTGCTTCCTATATTGCCTTTTGATGCAAGCAGGTTTGGTATTATTGAAGTATCGCCAAATACATACTCGAAAGCCTTGCTGAATTTCTTATCATATTCAATATGCTTTATTATATAATCTCTATTTCTATTGTTTGTGATGTCAAGATTCTGTAGCTTGATATCTTCCAAAGGTATAAATGAAGCCCTAATATTATTCTCTCTTAAATATTTAATTGCAGAATTTGCGGTTTCAATTTTGTCAACAATAATATAGTTCATTCTTGCTCCACCGGCTGCATATACTGCCTTCTCATATTTTTCATTATATGTGCAGAGGTCAAGCACTCTTCCATATACTCCTTTTATATTGTGTGCATTCAATATATCTATTACTCTATTGGATGAACCGCTCCTTGCCAGCTCCTCTCTAAAGAGAAGCTCATCCTTCATAAGCTTTCCTTGCTGCTCTTTTAAGCTGCTTATATTTTTATTAATCTTTGATATCTCTTCTTTTGCATTATCTATATTTTCTACATTCTTCTCCACCTCATCCTTAATCTCTTTTATCTTTTGAATTTCCTCTGCATGCTCCTCTTCAAGTGCCCCTTTCCTTGATAAAAGCTCTCTGATTTCATTTGATAAAGTTTCTATAGATGAATCAAATTTTGCAGACTCGATCTTCATATTGTTGAGATTATTCAGCAGTTCATTGATTGAAGCATTCAATGAAGAATATTTTTCCGCAATATCTGATATATTCTGCTTCTCTTTTGGCAGCATATTCATTTTTACATCTAATTCTGAATTCAATATTTTCAACTTTTCTTCATTTTCCTTGATTCTGGAATTGATTGAATTGAGAGAATCTGATAGTTCATTAATCTTTCTACTGATCGAAGAAATATTAGACTCTAATGAGGTCTTCTTCGTTGTATTTACAGCAAGGTCTTTGTTGAGCTCTTCCATAATTTTGTTGAGCGAGCCGAGCTCTGCATTCCTATTATTGAGATCATTTGAATGTTTGTTGCGCTCATTACTTTTAGATGTAATCAATTCATCAATCTTTTTTATATTTTCTTCGAACTCTTTAATTGCCGCGCCTATTTTCTCAAATGCACTCAATGATTCATTATACTTTTCTTCTATTTCAGCTTCCCTTAATTTAAGAAGAGTATAGTTTGCTTTTTTAATTGTTGAAGATAGTTCAAGGTAGCGCTCTGCATCTTTTTTCTCCTTTTCAAGCTCTTCAAGGAAGCCGAATTTTTCGTTAAGTGCAATTTTTGCTTCGTTGATCTGCTGTTCAACCTTTTCAAGCTCCTTGAGCGATGCATCCTTCTTATCATCAAATTCTTTGATTCCAGCAGCAGTGTCTATCAAACCTCTCCTTTCCTTAGCGCTTAGATTGAGCAGATATGTTATTTCGCCTTGTGTTATGGTGTTTGTTTCATTGATGTTGCTCCTTATAGATGAGAGTGCATCAACAAGCTCCTGCTTTGTAACGTGTTTGTCATTTAGCCTATATGCAATTTTACCATCATGCTTTATGATTCTAGCAATCTCAAGCACATCTTTGTCAATCCTAAATCTTGCCCTCACATAAGCATTTTTTGGCGATGATTTTGAGTTGTTGAATAATTGGACTACTGATTGAGCACGCATTCTTTTAAGCGAGCTTTCACCAAGGACAAAAAGAAGAGCATCACATATATTTGATTTTCCAGAACCGTTAGGCCCAACAATACAGGTAAATCCTCTATCAAATTTTATATCTGCTTTTTTAAAAGATTTAAAATTATGGAGGACTAACTCTTCCAGATATGCTGTCATCTTTGCACCTAATACTAGTCGTCAATTTTATTTTCAATATAATAAAATTAAATAAAAATATATAATTCCTTGCTATAAATTTATAATAATTTATTTTTACCTTTTCTATTATAAATTTATTAAGAATTAATAATATATTAATATTAATTATATAATATTAAATTTTAATTATATAATAATTAAATTATTAGAATAAAATAATATATAAATATAAGTATAAATTGTTTTTATTCCTTCTGATAAAAAACAAACTTATAATCAACAAAATTAAAATAAAAAATTAAAAAATAAAGGAAAGAGAAAGAAATTATTTTTTTATTGAATAATAACTTACAATTTTCATATATCTTCCTTTTATCTTTTTTCCAAGGACATGCGCAAATTCCTCACTATCAACTTCCTTGCTGTGCTTTGTCTT
>JBMFSA010000012.1:0-17171 GCA_049967795.1 Candidatus Micrarchaeia archaeon
CACTGAGAAGCTTGTTGCTACTCCTACAAAAGAGCTTGTAAATGGTATAAATATAAGTGCTGTTATAAATAAGGCAACAATAGCAGTCATGCCAAGCTGAAATATAGGTTTGTCAGCTTTGCTAGGTATAATATTTTCTTTTGAAATAAGTTTTATAAAATCAGCAAGATTTTGGAGTATTCCATATTTTCCCAAATAGGTTGGGCCATGCCTTGACTGGGCTTTTGCAATAATCTTTCTTTCAAGCCAACCAAATGTATAGCCAAATACTGCTATTATTATAAACAAGATAATAAAAAATAAAATAAGTGAAAATATTAGAGATACATAAATGGATAATGATGCTCCAAAAAACGGCGTTAGTATATTGTAAATAGAATTATAGTAAGAATTGACAAACGTTGAACTTATACCAAACATAAATTTCCCTTAAATAATTAAAATACTAATTTTAATATATTTATTCATTAATATGTTTATTTAATAATATTACTTAAATTTATTATTAAGTATTATTTATTGAAATAATTACTATATCATAAATTTAATATAAAATTGATTACTGCACATATACTTTTTGTCTTGTTTTAAAATAAAAACTTATTTCTATTAAAATATTACTTACATCTTGAAATATGAATACTTTCAGCATCATGAAAGTTGGTGTTAATCAATAAATATTTATTGAAGAATTTGTAGTAAATAAATTGTAATAACTTTTATTATCTTTATATCTCTTTTTCATATTTTATAAATTATAATTTATACAATATTATTGTGTATAATAATTAGTACAGCAAGATACTAATAAGAAATTACATTGTATAAGATTTAAGTATAAATTCTACAAAGTCTTTTATTATATTTTTTATGGTTTTTTAATAATATTAAAAATTTACAAACTTTTTATTTTATTATTTAAATTTTATTAAGAAACCTATTTATTGATCCTTCACTATAATATATATTGTAGAATATATGGTGACAAGATAATGAATAATCTAGGTATAATACCCAATTCAAAAAATATAGAGATTATTAAAAGTCTAGAAGGCGCTGGCAGTACCGCATCAAGCAGAGTAAATTTGTGAATGAGGGTGACAGAGCCTATTTAATACAAAGTGGTATAATGGATAATATAGATTTAAGTTTTTCTTATATGAGAATTCCTCCTCCAAAAAGTATCATAAAAATTATTAAAACATCTCTTAACAATATAAATAAATATCCTTCTGGAGATTACACAGAACTAAAAGAAAAACTTTCAAATTATGTTGGAGCAATTCCAAAAAACATAATAGTTGGAGATGGATCTGATGAAATTATAGATATGATAACAAGGGCATTTGGAGACAAAGTGTTAATTCCAACTCCAACCTTCTCTGAATATGAGGAGTCTGCACAACGAAGAAATAGTATTATTAAAAAAGTAAATAGTTTTGATGGTGAAAATTATAAAATAAATTTTAGTAAAAAAGATATTAAGAATTCAACCCTTATTTGGATATGTTCTCCTAATAATCCAACAGGTACTATAGTACCAAAAGAAACAATTGAAGAAATTGTTTCACAAACAAAATCAATAGTTGCAATCGATGAAACTTTTTTTGAATATTCTAGAGAAACTTCAGTACCCTTATTAAAAAAATATAATAATATTATAATAATAAGGAGTTTATCAAAATCTTTTGGAATTGCAGGGTTAAGACTCGGGTACGCAATATCAAATGACAAAAACATAAAAATTTTAGAAAAATATAGACGATTATTTAATGTAAATATAATTGCAGAAACAGTTGGAATAAAAATATTTAATTATGTTGAATATTACGAAAATGCAATTAAAAAAATTAAAAATATTAAAGATAATTTTACAAATGCTATCGAAAAAATCGGATTTCATTGTATAAAATCAAATGCACCATTCGTTTTTGTTGCTTTTAAAAATATAGACGAAATGAAATTTTATTATAATGAATTGATTAAATTTGGAATAAAAACATTTCCCTCATACAGCAAAGATTTTTCCAACTCAAAAATACCTTTTATAAGAGTTAGTATCGGGACTGAAAATGAAATGAAGAAAATGATAAATGTGATTAAACAAATTCAATCAAACTACAGATTCTAGGATGAACGTCCTACATTTAATTTTATTTAGATATTCTTCTTCCTTAGTTATTACAATATATCCCTCTTCTTATATACCTTATTAGTATATTCACTTTGGCTGATGTATTTATCGAATTTACTAATACCTATAGTGGGATTGATGAATCTGCACTATATCGTCAAAGGTTCACGAATTCAGTCTTCAGCTGTTTCAATGAAGTCAGCGAAGTAGTCTTAGCTATGCCATTCTTGGAAAGTACATTTTTCACGAACTGATAAAATTCGCCAACATCTTTTGTTCTTATTTTGATCAGTATCTCCCACCCACCAGAGATTATATCAACACTCTCTACTTGTTTGAGTTCTGCAAGCTCCCTTCCAATGCGTTCTGGATTCCCATATTCATCTGAGTTAATATTGATGAGAATATAATTACACATACCTTCATCTATTTTTGAGTAGTCAAAAACCGCTTTGTATGCTTTTATTACTTTATTCTTCTCCATCTGCTTTATATTGTAATGTATTGTAGGTGATGATTCCTTCAGTTTCTTTGCTATATCTACAATGCGCGGTGCACAGTATCCATCATGCATAAGTTCTACAAGATCTTTTATTATATTTTTCATGATTTTTTAATAATATTAAAATTATATAAACTTTTTGTTTTATTATTTAAATTTTCAACACACTAGAAATAAAAAGCAATCTAATAATTTAAATATTTATATGTTTATAATTTTTATATTTTATGTAAATTATAAGTATAAAATAAAAATTGGTTTTGGGTAAAATGATTTTATGTCAATTATCTTGATAGGGCTTGGAGTATTTGTTTTAATCATAGTAGGTTTAATAGTAGTTATCTATAATACATTAGTTACACTTAACAATAATGTTAAGAAAGCCTGGGCGAATATTGATGTATTGCTTCAAAAAAGGCACGATATGTTAACAAAATTAATAGATAGTGTTAGCGGCTATATGAAATATGAAAAAGGTGTAATGACAAACATAACACAGTTAAGAAGCGCATGGGAGTCTATACCGCAAGATGATGTTAAAGCAAAGATAAATACATCAAATCAGATTACATCTGCACTAAAAACAATATTTGCGGTTGCAGAAAATTATCCTGATTTAAAAGCAGATAATAATTTTATGCAGCTTCAGCAAAGTATTACAGATATTGAAAATCAAATTGCAGACATGAGAGAATTTTATAATCAAGCAGTAAATCTATTGAATATAAGAGTTAAGCAGTTTCCCTATAATCTTTTTGCAGATATGATGCACTTTAAGCAGATACCTCTTTTCCAGGCAATCGAAGAAGAAAAACAAGATGTTAATATTAATTTGAATTAATTATTTTTAAAATTTTGTTCAATGATTTTATGGGCTTTAAAATCTCAAATATGCCGCAAGAAAAAAATAGTACATCATTAAATATGAAAAATGTACTCTGTATGAGTTTAACTAACGGCAATAGAAAATTTATTCCACCAGAGATATTACTGCAACCACAATCTAAGAATAAAAGAATAAGAATTTCTAGAAGACTTATTAGAACACTTATTTTTATGGTTGGCTGTTTTATTGGAGGTTCCGTGATTTTAACTAATTCACCTATGCTTAGTATAATTTTATTAATCGTTGTCGGTATTTCTGTTATCATTTTTGGTTGGAAGAATTTTTCTTATCATATGTTGATAGAAAATACACCTATATCAAAAATTGAATCCGCACCTATTGGGTTCAATATATTCAATACACAATTTGTACCAATTGAAGGTTCTCCTCTTCTAACACCAATATCAAAAAAAGAATGCGTAGGATATAATATTGCACTATTCAAAATAGAAAGTGATCAAAATGGTTCTATTTATATATTATTAGCAAATACAACTAAAGTTGTTCCTTCATTACTTTATGATGGAACAGGGTATCTTGTATTACTATCAACTAATTTATTGCCTACTGTAATAAAGTCCACTTTAAACAATACAAAAACTATAGAACCAGGAATAGATGAACTGGATACTATTATAAATACATATAATATAAATACAGGTTCTTCTATCAAAGAGAATATAAAAAATAATATAATAAATGCCATGTCAAAAGAGAGGGTCAACCCCGAAATAATAAATGAAATAAAAAATGAAATTATTAATTTAAATTCTGGTAAAGATGCAGATTTCTCAAAATTTAATTTACAACAAGGAAAGTTTGGCTCTTCTGATTATATTTTGGAAGAATATTATATACCAACTAATACAAATTATATTTCTATAGGGGGTGTTTTACATACAAACAATAAACTAAATGATAAACCCGTTCACATATTAAAAAGAGATGATGATACAAACTTGTACTCTCTAAAAATAGGTAATGAGAAAAAAGCCGAATCTTCATATCTTCATAAATCTTTATTTTTATTTGCTTTAGGCCTCTTGATAATATTAGTTGCAGCAGCATGGGGTGAATACCACAATAATTATTCATGTTTAAGAATTGTAAATAACAGCGAATATTCAGGTTGCTATTATCTTAATGGAACTATAATTTATTATGAATATGAAAGTATTAATAAAAGTCTATCTCAACCAATAATAATCCCGCCAAATTCATCAAAACAACCTATTAATAATACAGGACAAGCACCAAAAACCTCAAATAATAATTTCTTAAACACTTCAAGCAAATTAAATTGTGGCAATCTTAATATTACAGATTATGATTTGTCTAATACAAAATATTACAATTGTTCATGGTCTGGGGGAGATATATCAATATTTCTTCAAGGAGGTAATAGTGGACATATTGGTGTTAAGATAACAAATTTGGATACTGGACAAATATATTATGTTAAAAATTCAACAGTTCGATGCCTTACATATATGGCAACAGTATATATGCCAAAAGGTAATTATAAAATTTATTATAATACAGGAGCTGGTGGTGGTTATTGCGGACCTGATATATTAGTGATGACTAACACAACATAATATACAATACTATTTTAAATCATTATATAATAATTATATAAAGTCTTTATCGTGTTTTAAATGATAAATAATATATATAAAAAACAGGAAGAAGTTAACAAACATAATACACTCATTATTGAAATGATGTATAATGCACTCAGAATTGTTGAAAATGAATCTAGAAAAAAGGAAGTATATAAAATTTTAGAAAATGCCAACAAAGAAGAGACAATTACACTTTTTGATGAATTCAAAAGGAAAAGTGGAAAAGAATTAATAATACCATATATTATTGAAAATAAAGTTGAATTCTTTTTAGTACCTTATAAAAATAATAAGCATTATAGAAAAGATTTTGTTGCTTTTGCAATAATAAATGATAAATATAATGAAGCAAATATAGTTTTTAAAACATTAAGTGAATTTGAAAAGGAATCTCTTAGAAATAGTTGGAAATCAAATCATAAAGTATCAGAAAAGTTAAGGAATATGGAAGTTGATGTTTTAAATTCAAAAATTGAAATAAATACTTTTGAAGATTTGCTGTATTATGTTTTGCTTCCACATATAACTTCTAAAAAAACTTATAATGAAACTAAAATAAATGAAATTATATCAAATCTTCCAAGTGCTGAAATAATAAAAACATTCAAATATTCTATAGATATCGAGAAAAAATGGAGTCAAAAATTAAGCAATCAAAATTTTAATATAATAAAAAGCATACTCAATCTTAGATTAAATGATTTGATTAATGCAAGGTCTGAAAAAGATATGATAAGTGAGATTATTTATTATTCTGTAAGGTTTAATTTTAAAAAAGGTATGATTGTTAGTATAAATAAATCTCAAGATCTTTTTAGAGATTTTGAAAATATAGAAAGAAGTAATATAAAAATAAAAAATAAAATTAATTTTTATAATATTTTCTTTGATAAATATAGGAAAAATAAAGAATTTAATGAATATATTAATAAATTGAACAATAATGAGAAATGTCTAATTCTAGAGATTGCATGTATTTTAAATGAGAAAAATATTATAAATGCGCTAAGCAAAAATATTATGATTGATGAAAATTTTAATGTAAATGTATATAAGAAATATTACGCATATAGTGAAGCTGAAAAAAATAAAGTTGCAAGCGATAGAGAGATTAAAGAAAATCTTAAAATCATAAAATTAAATAAAGTGCTAAGAAGATAAAAAAGAAATAATAAAATATAAATATTAAATAATAAAAAAGTTATAAAATTATAAAAACAAAATAGTGATAATGTGAATGAATCAAGCATACCAAATATACCTATAGAGCTTAAGAATAGAATGTCAAGGCAGGGTTATCATTTTATCGGCAAACACTCTGCTGTAAAGATATGTGAGTATACCGCAAATGCACTCAGGGATGAGGGGTTATGTTATAAATATACATTTTATGGGATTAAAAGCTGGCAGTGTATTCAATCAACAACCGCTCTTGGCTGTGATCTTGCGTGCAGATTCTGCTGGAGATTAATACCTGAAGAGCTTGGATATAATTGGAATGAGCTAAATGTACAGGAATGGGATGATCCAAAGGAGATTGTTGAAGGAATGATTAGAGAGCAGAGGAAGATTGTAAGCGGGTTTAAAGCAATAGCGGATACTGAAAAAAAGATGAAGAGGTGGAAGGAAGCAAATGAACCTGCCCATGTTGCAATAAGCCTTACTGGCGAGCCTCTATTTTATCCTAAAATGAGCGCACTCTTAAATGAATTTCACAAAAGAGGGATCAGCACATTTGTCGTGCATAATGGGACTTTGCCTGAAAGTATAGCCAAACTTAATCCACTGCCAACACAATTTTATATATCCCTTCAAGCGCCTGATGAAGAAACCTATAATATAGTGACAAGGCCTAAGATATCAAACAGCTGGCAGCGCTTCCTCAAAAGCGTTGAGATGCTTAAAACTCTTAAAACTAGGACTGTCTTGAGGATGACTCTTGTCAAAGGGCTCAATATGCTTAATCCTGAGGGATATGCAAAAATAATAAAGTTGGGATTGCCAAATTATGTTGAAGTGAAAGGATTCTCATTTGTTGGAGGAGCAAGAGGTAAAGAGAGAAATCTAACATTAGAGAGCATGCCTAATCATGAAGAGATTAAAGAATTTGCAAATAAGTTAGCAGATCTTACTGGTTATATAGTAACTGCAGAGCACAGGCAAAGTAGGAATGTACTATTATCAAGAGATGAAGATTCAAAGAAAAATAGAATAATTGATTTCTCCAAAGTTAAAGAAAATGTAGTTGAATAAATTTTCTTATTTTATTTTTATTTATTATTTTTTATTATTTTATATTTTATTTTTGTAAAATATATGTAGTTCATTTCCGCAAGACAAACATTTTTTTGCAATGTACTCTTTTGAACTCACAATCCTTATTGATGTATTATATCCTGGAATTAAGAGGTTGTTGCATTTTCTGCATATATTATTTTTTATAGATTTTGGAATTTTTACTTTATAGTGTGAACTTATTTTTATCATATTTTTTATATATTTTTTAGCAAGATCAGGATTTTTATGATACTTTTTTTGCGCTTCATCAAATAATATTTCTATACGTTCTTCAGCAATCTGCTTGATTATATTTTTGTTTTTATTGAACATCCTATCATTGGAATATTATTTGAAATCTTTAAAAAGAATTAAATAAAATTTATAATAAATAAGTATTAATTGATACAGATTTATTCTTTTTATCTTTTATAATAACAGGAAACTTTAAATTTTATTGATATACTTCAACATTTCATATATATATTCTCCTACTTTTTTACTGCCATTTATAGTTATAATATTGTTTGAGAATTCTATATTGTTCTGTGAAGGTAATCCATGGAATAATAGAATCAATCTGACAATCTCCTCATTCTTTGGTACTGCAATTTTCTTATTATTTATTATGTTTGACCTTGCTAAGATAACTGAAGCATTTCCTATTGCACATATTGTCTTTCCCAAGCTGTTGAATTGTGCAAGCATATCCAGCAATGGCCTATATTCATATAATTTATATTCATCAATACCTTTTCCGTCAATTAGTACAATACCTTCATAATCATTGACTGAAACTCTATTTGCATTGACATCTTGTTTATATACTGCTCCATGTGCTCCTTCACATATATCTTTTGAATAGCTTGCTAGTTTATAATCAACCTTCCATTTATCAAAAAATAGCTTTACCTCTGACAATGTTTCATCAGTAAAATTTTTTGGTGGAATGAGTATTAAAAATGTCATTGTAGTCACTTGTTCATTGATTTGCCAACAAACAATTAGCTTTCCATATATGGTGCAAGATAATATGAGAAGCTCGCATCTCCTATATTATAATCAACTTTAATTGGCTCATCTGTTTTAAGTGATAATATAAGTGGTGATTCTGAAGGACAACCACTTACTATTCTCTCAAGATATTCGAGATTGAATGTAGCGGATGAAGGTTTTGTTATATCTAATCTTTTTACTATATCAGTACTGCCTAAATGTTCCTCTTCAAGTTCTCCTACATCACCCTTTGCAGATACTGAAAATGAATTTTTATCTGCTTTGAATCCTATATAATTAGAAAGTAAACTTGCATCCTTTAATATCTCCTTGAATGCATCACTCTTCATTTCAACTACTGATTCAAATTCGACTTTTGGTGCTTTATCTCCCTCTTTTCTTGTATCTATTAAAGGCAATTTATATCTTCTTTTTCCGTTTGGTCCTATAAATTCTATTGTTAATTTATTATTATTCTCTTTCATAACCAACTGTTCATCACTTCTTGCGCTTGAAAGCATTTTTGCAAAATTATCAATATTTAATCCTACAACAGTATCCTTTTCAACATCATACTTTGAGAAGGCCTTATTTGGTATTGAAAAAATTAGCATGCTTATTCCTGATGGATCCATTGCACTAAGAGATATTCCCTCTTTTGTTATTTTAAAACTTCCTTCATCAATAAGATTCACAATAGAATCTACACAACTTTTCCAATATTTTGCATTATCTATTTTTATTTCGAACATAGAATCACTTACTTTCTAAATCTAAAATATTATTTTTTTATAAAGTGGACTTAATATAATTAATGTTGATTATTTATTTAATTATACTTTATATAAAAATATATAATAATTTATATTATAATTTATAAAACATAAATTATAAATAAGATATAGATTATACTTAGATTATATTTTATTATTTTTATCATTAATAAACATTTGATTGATAAAGATATAAAAGCTATAAAGTAATTCAATAATTCTTATTCTTAATAATGTTTTGCTTATACTTATGATTCAAATCTTTATTAACAAATCATAAAGATATAAATAATAAAGATAATAAAATGTTTTTATTTAGGATGATTATAGATCGTGCTCGATGGATATCTCCTAGAGAAATTTCCTCTTTATAATTGAAACTTTGTGCTTATTTTAATTAATAATAAAATAACAAAAGAATTATAAAACTACAAATAATTAAATTACAAAGTAGGATTATGCTAAATATTTAAATATCTTTTTGTTTATAAATAATATAGTTTAAAATTAAACTAGTTTGATTTTAAAATAGTATGTGATAGTCTTGGAAATTAAGAAGAAATGCAATAAAGTTTTCTCGTCATATTTTAAAAATGAATTAAAAAGAATGCTGATAAAAATATTTATATTGAAGATTATAAAGAAGAAAAAAATTTATTCATATGCACTTATTAAAGAAATTTCTAAACATGAGCACTTTAAGCATTTTGTGAATTCTGAAGAGATTAAAAATGATGTATATAATGCAGTTAGTGCGCTAGAAAAGGAGGGCTATATAAAAGTGAGCAATAAAAAAGACCATATTAAATACTATGAAATAACTAAAAAAGGAAATGATGCTTTAACAGAGATTAATAAAAATTTTAAGGAAGCATGGAGGAGAATGAGGCAAATCATCAAATAAAAAATATGAAATTTTTAACAACAATAAATTAGAATAAAAATATAGTGATTATTATGCACATGCTTGAAGTTAAAAATCTTGTAAAAAAATTCAATGATTTAACCGCAGTCAATAATATTAGTTTTGAAGTAAAAGAAGGAGAGATATTTGGTCTGCTTGGACCAAACGGCGCTGGAAAGACAACAACATTGAATCTAATTCTAGGTATTCTTGATCAAACATCTGGTCAAATAAAAGTAAATGGAATGGATAATAGAAAAGAAGGCAAAAAAATAAAGCAGATTATAAGTTTGATGACTCAAGAAACAATCGTTGAGCCTGATCTCACTGCAAGACAAAATCTTGAGCTTTTTGCTAAATTGTATCATCTTGATCAAAGTGTAATTGAATCAAGAATAGAAAATGCACTTAAAGAAGCTGAGCTTACTGAGTTTGCAGATAAGCGCACTGGAACTTTTTCTGGAGGAATGCAGCGCAGGCTTGCACTTGTTAAGACCCTTATACACGAACCAAAGCTAATAATATTGGATGAGCCGACAACTGGCCTTGATATTCAAAACAGAGTGAAAATGTGGGATCATATAAAAAAGCTTTCAAAAGACAAAGTCACGGTTTTATTAACAACACAGTATCTTGAGGAAGCAGATGCATTATGCGATAGAATAGCAATTATTGATCATGGAAGAATTATAGCAATGGGTACTCCTTCTGAACTTAGATCTATGCTCGGAGGATATATTCTTGAAATAATAACAAAGCCAGAAATCGCAGGAAAAGTTGCTGAAGTTGTAAAGAAGCAGCTAGGAGATATGCCAAATGTAAACATTGATAAAATAACTATAGGTACAAATAAAGATCCTTTAGAAATTGTTGAGAAAGTTGCAGAGATGTTGAAGAAGGAGAAATTACAAGTATTGTCAATAGGTGTTCATTTACCGACAATGGATGACATATTCTTAAAGCTTACGGGAAAAGAAACAAGGGATACAACTGGAGAGATGAAGAGCAATAGGGTTATAATAAGAAGATAAAGATGGTGTTATAGATGTCACATTTTTGGAATGATTCGTTTGCGCTTTTTAAGAGAGAGATGATTATATTTAGAAGTCACTTTAAAACAAATATATTACGATCATTGATCTTTCCTCTTACTTTGATATTGATATTGGGAAATATGGGGAATACAACTGGCGCGAGGACAAACATTGCAATCGTAAATTATGCCCAAAATCCCAAAGCTAATCAATTTATGAGTGAACTTCAAGCTTCACATTCCCTTAATGTTCTTGCACAAACAACAGAGTATCAAGCATTGAAAATGCTAAAGAATGGAAATGCTACTGTTGTTGTAGTAATAATGCCTTCATTTCCATATGGGAGTCCGAGCGTTTATGTTTATTATAGTAATAATTTTGTTGAGCTCGGAACATCATTGCAAAGCATAGAAGCAATAGCAGGTAGCTTTGGCGCTAGAACTGCTGCATCTGAGCAAGCTCAAACTAATGTATTTCTAAATCCAACCTATGCTACAAGCGCAAGTTATAAAACTTTCTTAATAGCAGGTATAATAATAATGGTTGCTGCTTTCGGGGCGCTGTTCGGCGGTGGAATGTCTATAATAACAGATAAACAGCTTGGTAACCTTAAATCATTTTTAATAGCGCCAATAGATAGAAGGTCAATAATAATGAGTAAAATTCTATATAGTACTGCGCTTGCACTCATCAATGGAACAATTGCAATAATTATAGGATTCTTGGATGGTGCAGGTATAGCAATGGGTGCGATAGGCCTGGTATGGATTTATGCACTTATAATCATGGTTGCTGTAGGATTTAGCGGTATGACCCTCATTATAGCATCAAGAATTGACAAGCCGGAAGTATATGCAATATTTACAAACGCATTAGTTCTTCCATTATGGTTTATATCTGGAGCATTCTTTCCAACATCTGCATTACCCTCTTGGCTGCAGCCTATTAGTGTTATAGATCCGCTTACATATGCAACAAATGGTATAAGATATGTAACAATGAACGGCTACTATCCTCTTAATCTGCAAATATTAGACTTTGGAGTTATGATTATATTTGGCGCTATAATGGTGATATTTGCGCTTAATTCATTAAAGAGAACAATTGGATAATTATTATATTTAAAATAAAAAATAAAAAAGTGATATGATGCAGACAAAATATTTTGATGGCAGAAAAATGATGTTTGTTATTATGGGCTTGATGATACTTTCAATGCCTTATATAATAAATGCGCAGGTTGTTCAATCACCAAACGATGCACTATCAATAATAAATTTAAATACAACACCGACAACAATTGTTGCAGGGGATAATGTTATTTTAACATTTCAGCTTTTTAATTCCTATTCAGCAGCATTACAGAGTGTTAATTTATATCTTGAAGCATCAAATCCTATAATAAAAGTATCACCTTCAAGCAGCTATCTTATTGATACAATAGGCAGTGGCCAGTATGGAGGAATGGGCTATGATTTCTTTACATACGTGCTTCATATACCTTCAACACTTCCATCTGGAGAATATACAATAGATGTTGTTGCCAGCTATGAAGCGCCGACTTCAACATCTGCACAATACAGCCAAACAGTTCCTGCACAATCTATAATACCAATTAACTTCTATGTTTATGGTAAGCCTAATATTAAATTAACAATATCTCCAGAGCAGCCACTTCAGCCAGGAGTATTGTCAAATATATATTTGGATTTGACAAATACAGGAACGGCTCCAATATACAATATAACATTAAATATTAATAATTCAAAATATTTCCAAATAATGACCCAGAATAGGTTTGCAGTGGGTGCATTGCAAGCAGGGCAAAGCATACAGCTTCCTACTTCACTGCTTCCTAATCAAACAATTTTAAATGGGACTTATGATCTAAATGGAACTATTACATATACGAGCGAAGAAGGTAATATTACAAATACATCAATATCAAGCGAAGTCCCTATTATAATAAACAAACCAAACATTATTGTAAGCATAGAGTCTGGAATTCCGCAAAATCTTTATCCAGGATCAAATCAGACTGTAATATTAGCAGTGCAAAATATAGGAACAGGAGAAGCAAAGAATGTTTATATAACATTCAACAGCACAAATACAATAAGTATTGGAAGTGTATCAAGATTCTTTATATCTTCCCTACCTCCTTCCTCTTCTGTTTCAGAAAAGCTGTTTTTAATGGCCAACAAAAATGATTCATTAAATATGTATAATATACCTATGTATATAAAATATCAATATTCAAACTATCAAAATAATACAAATATTAAAAGCAGCCTGCCTATACAGATTTCGCCAAGTGCAGTTATACAAATAGAAAAGGTATATAGCAATTTGAGTGTGGGTGCAACATATGCTCCTATAACTTTTGAAATAAAGAATATAGGAAACGAAGAAGCACAAGCGCTTTCTATAAATCTACAGAGCACATATCCTATAACCCCTATAAATTCAAATCAGTATATAAACAGCCTACCTCCAGGCCAATCAACAAATGTTACATTTTATGTAAGCATTGATACCTCTGGAAATATAGGAAATTATCCAGTAACTTTATATTCGCAATGGTCACAGCCAAACGGCAATTCAAATCAGGAATACTATAGTACAAGCAATTATTATGCAACGGTTGAAGGGAGTAGTAGTTCAAGCAGTGGTTCAAGCAGTAATGGAATCGAATTAGTTGCAATAATTATTATAATAATACTGGCTTATTATATGTATAAAAAAGCTCAAAAAGGCAAAAAGGCACAGAAATCAAAGAACAAGGTAAAAGAGGAGCAGAAAGAATAAATATATATAAATATATTATTTTTAATATTTTTTCTTTTTTCTTTTTTTATATATTTTATTATACCTCGATAAAATAAGAAAGTTATTATATCTATATGTAATAAATAATTTTAATATTAATTATCAATATTTAAGCAAACAACAATAAACATCTAAAAGGTATGATAAATTATGGATATGATAAAAATCAGAATAGAAGGAAATAGCTTTATAGGTACATACCTGGTCTCAACAGACAAATATGTATTTATGAGTAGTACTATTGGAAATAATAAGGTTGAAGCGATAAGCAAGACTCTGCATGTTAAACCTATAGTCTTGAGCATATATGACGCCCCTATGATAGGTATTTTAGCTCGAGCTAATAGCAATGGCATAATACTATCAAATCTTTTTGATAAAGATGCGGTAGAGCAGTTGAAGAATCAAGATATTGATATCAATGTAGAGATAATAAAATCAGGACTCAATGCGATAGGAAATAATGTGCTTGCAAACGACAAAATTGCAATAGTAAATCCTGAATATAGTAATGAAGCTGTTAAGCAGATACGTGATGCCTTGAATGTAGAGGTTATAAAAGAGCAGATAGGAATCTTTAAGACAGTAGGGGCAAATAATGTGATTACAAATAAAGGCATGTTGATAAACAACAATGTCAGTGATGAAGAGAAAGCACATATAGATAAGCTTACTGGCTTCGACTCTATAAGAACAACTGCAAATATAGGATTTTTAGGAATAGGACTTTCAATTGCAGCAAATTCATATGGTGCGGTAATTGGTGAGGATACAACTGGTTTTGAGCTTGGCAGGATAATGGAAGCTCTTGAAGGTGAAAATTAATTATAAAAACATAAATAAAGATTAGAAAATAATATTTATAATATTAATAATAAAAAGATAAAATAATAAGGTGTGTGTATGAAGTATGTATTGCACGGCAAAATAAGAGCAAGGAAAACTTTTAAGGTTAATGTAGATGCAAATAATGAAAAGCATGCTATGGAATTAGCTATAACAAAGCTTGGGAGTAAATCAAAAATCAAGAAGCACGAAATAAAAATAGAGGAAATAAAAAAAGCATAATATAATCTTTAAAAATATAAAATAAATAAATTATCAGCGATTTAAAAAATATTATAAAATCATAGATGAGTATTATGGATGATGAGAGAAAAACGAATGAAGAAGAGTTAAAAGGGGATTACGAAAAAGTTGATATGAATCTTAAATACTTAGAGGAGTTATATCATGCTTACAATGATAAGTATAAAGAAACATTAAGGAGGATTAAGGAAACTGTAGAACACCTAAATATTATATATAATACACAAGAATCGCTCGAAAAAGTTGATATGATTAAGGACAGAGAGATATTTAGCCATATAGGGGAATTCCTAGTTACACCAGTGAAGCTAACAAATTTTGATAAATTTATTGTTGATATTGGCAGCGGTTTTTATATAGAAGCTAATGTTGAAGAGGCGAAGAGAATCATAAGTAAATATAGAGATAAATTTGACAATGAATTTAAAACACTCAATAATGAAAAGAGGAAGCTGCTTGAATTATTATTAGATCTTTCATTTCAAATTGAAAAATTAAATGCATCACTTTAGTGAGTATAAATGTTTGAAGGTTTAAAGAAGAAGCTTGCCGAAGCTGTAAATATATTCTCAAAGAAGGAAGTAGAGGAAGAAGAGAAGGAATTATTGAAAGAGGAGAGAAAGGAAGAGGTAAATGAAGGAGAGCAAGATGAGAAAAAGGAACAGCCTAGCCCGTCAGTAGAAGACAAAAAAGAAGAAGCTGTAGAAAAGGAAGAATCAAAAAATTTAATTGAAGAGAGTAAAAAGAATATAGAAGTAGACGAATCAAACAAGAATTCTGAAAAGAATGAAGTTGATAATGAATATAATAAAGAAAGTAAGAAAAACAATAGTACAAACAATAAAAATAATGTTGATATCAAGCTCTCATTTTCCACAAAAGTAAAGAGTGTTCTCTCAAAATCAATAACTCTTAATGACAAAGATATTGATAATTTTTTGGAAAATATAGAAATGCTTCTGTTAAAGTCTGATGTCTCATACGATACAACAAATGATTTTATAGAAGAAATGCATACAAACCTCAAAGCAACAAAATTCAATGCAAAAAATATGCAGAACGAACTTATGGATATTATAAAACAATCACTTTATAATATACTAAAGAGGAATGAATTTAATATTGATTTGATAAATTTTGTAAAAGACAAAATATCAAAGAATGAAGTTCCTGTTAAGATTTTGTTTTTAGGCCCAAATGGAACTGGAAAGACAACTACTATTGCTAAGATCGCTTATATGCTTAAAAAGAATGGATTAAGTTCGTGCATGTCTGCAAGCGATACGTTCAGAGCAGCTGCAATTGAACAGACTGTATATCATGCAAGCAAAGTAGGCGTGCCTGTTATAAAAAACAATTATGGCTCTGATCCCGCAAGTGTTGCATTTGATGCAATAGCTTATGCTAAAAGCCACAATATTCAAACAGTACTTATTGATAGCGCTGGAAGGCAAGATACTAATAAGAACCTTATTAATGAGATGCAGAAAATAGTTAGAGTTTCAAAGCCAGATTTAATCATATTTGTTGGTGAGAGCACTGCAGGAGGCGCGCTTATAAATCAGATCATTGAGTTCAACAAATTCATTAAAATAGATGGTATTATATTAACAAAATTAGACTGTGATGCAAAAGGTGGAAATGCAATTTCTATAGCACACGAGGTTGGCATTCCGGTTCTGTTTCTTGGAATTGGGGAAGCTTATGATGCAATAGTTAAATATTCTCCTGAATTTATTGTAAATTCAGTGGTTGGTGCATCTTAAATTTGCAAATTTTAATTAAATTGCTTAATATGTTTTGTTTAAAGCTTTTTGTAATTCTTCTTTTTCAGGTATAAAAATAAATTGTAATTTTAAGTGAAAGTGATATTTCTTATAATATATTTAAAATATATTATAAATATAAAATATTTTGTAGGAATAGTAAAAAATTGCAGGGTATCAAAGATACCCTGCCGGTGAATCTCATGACTACAAAATCAATGAGATGTCAGGAGGTATTTTCATACCTCAATAATTATTACAGCAGTAAAGTATTTAAACATTTCTATTTAATTCCATTAATGTAATAAAGTAAACAAATGTATAGAAAAGTATATAATACTTTTTATTTAATATTT
>JBMFSA010000013.1:0-17044 GCA_049967795.1 Candidatus Micrarchaeia archaeon
ATGAAAAGAAAAAAGCAAAAGATATTTAAAACTTTCTAGTTATATTATTTCGGTGATATGAATGAATGGAGGAGAAAGTAATTAATAATTAAAGTAGATAATTTATTATTTTATAATTTTTATTTTTTTATTATGAATCTTATTCTATTATTATGAGTTTTATTTATGTTAGATTTTACATCATTATTCTTTTATCATTCAGGTTTAAATTTATATTCTTCTACTAGTACTTTATATTCAGGTGCATAGGTATTGTCAAAGTTTCTATTTATTATTGATCCAATAATAATATTTGTAATTAAAACTGACTCAACTTCAATACTTTTGAAGTATTTGAGTATCTGCTCATATGCTTGAAAATCTTCTTCATTTAATATAGGTGCAATATAAATTTCACCTACAGGAATACCTATATCAACAGCAAGAGAATACTTATTAATCCATGAATATTTATAGTCTAATTCCTCTTTTATTAACCCTTCTCTATCATGTTTATTGTAATTTTCTCTATCTATAATTTTTATAAAATACATTGCATAATATCTTAAAGGTATATTATCCATACTTATTGTTATTCTTTGAATTATCTCTCTTTCTTTGAGTTTTTCAAAAACATAGCTTGATGCAGCAGGACTACTTAATCCATTATTTAAAGCTAGCTCCTTAAATTGCATACTTCCATCTATTGTAAGATCTCTAAGAATTTTAAATTCTGATTCGGTAAGCTGCCAGGGTAATTTTCTCGGTTGTTCACGTGTTCTATGCCATATCCTTTCTTTCAATAATTCAAAAAAAGGTTCTCTTATTTTAACACCACCATAAAACTGACTTACTGGAGTAACAGTCCATACTGCCTTGTATTTCTGGAGTTTATTATTTTGCCATTTATATATAAAGTCCATAAGAAGAATATTATTTTCGACAGCAAAATAAATCATCAAATCATATTTATTGGAAAGGGTTGCAACAAGAAGAACTCTTGGATCATTTTCAAATGATTCCTTAATTTCTTTTATTGTTGGCTTTTCATTCAAAAAGTTAATAAACAACATATATCTTAAAAATCCTAATTTTTTAAAATTAATTTCTGCAAAATAAGTTAATCCTAATCTTTCATTAAGTTGCTCAATCATCCTTATTACAGTATTTGGTTTGCTATTGATCTTACTTGCAAGCTCTGTTTTTGTTATCCTTGCATCCATGCTTAAGCTCCTTAATATGGCAATTTCTTTTTTTGTAAAAGAATTCAGGAATTCATATCTTTTCATTGCTTCTGTTGAATTAATATAATTATTATTTCTCCTTCTTTTTGCAGGTGTAAATTCTCCTTTAATATTTATGTTTCCTATATACATCATTTTAATAACATTCTTCTTTTCAGTAATAGGATTTACCCATATTGTATATTCATATACATAATATTTATCTTTGACATGAGAAAAGGTTAATTTAGCATTAAACTTCCTTTTTAACTCATCAAATTTTTCTTTTACTTTAGGAGGTAGTGAAGTATGTTGTTTTTGCTTTAAATTAGGATTATTCCGCTTTTCTTCCAGCATAATTATTATATTAAAAGATAAAGTATTTAAATATTAAGTTTTGTTCTTATTCAATATTCTAATATTTTAATTAAATAAATAGGTATATTATATAGTTTCTTAAACTTTAAAAAATAATTTTATTAATTATTAATATATCAATCTAAATATGAATATAAATAAAACAAAGTTCATAATATATAATGTAGAGGATTGTAATGATCCTTT
Organism: Candidatus Micrarchaeia archaeon; assembly: GCA_049967795.1. Taxonomy (GTDB): domain Archaea; phylum Micrarchaeota; class Micrarchaeia; order Micrarchaeales; family Micrarchaeaceae; genus JAJZYD01. The sequence continues at coordinate 1,767 of JBMFSA010000013.1, forward strand.
ACACACCACCCATTCTCACCACCACCCAACTACCTATTATGTTAAATGGTGAGAATATGTATAAAACAAACAAAACAGGCAAAATAAAGGTCGAAGTAAAGGATCTTGATAAGGATAGAAAGGTTATTGAGAAAAGATTCAAAATAGTTGGAAAAGATAAGGATGGGAAAGAAACCAGCTATTATGTGTGGCTCTTCTTCTTTCTTGAAAAGAGTAATAAAAACAAGGACAAACGAAAGTAATTAATGATTGTATTAAAATATGGTGGGTTTATGGAAGAAGAAAATAAAAATAGATTAGAAGAAAGTATAAAAGTACAAACAAAAAGCAAAAGAGCAAAGATAAAAAGAATATCAAGAATACAAAAATATTATCTAATTCCTTACCAAGAGAATACAGATCTTGGAAAACTTGCTGAAGATGTTATTGAGATGGATGGAGTACAAGAGGTTGGAATTGGAGACAGTGAAAATGATGATGATAAAGGTTATGGAATAATAATAAAGACAAAGCACAGCAAGGAAGTTGATAGCGAGGAATTTGCACATGCCCTTGGAAAAAAGATAAAAGGAAGATGTATGAAAATTGTAAGTTATTACTCTATAAAGAAGTGATTCTTTTTCTTTTTATCATTTTTTACTATTCTTTTTAATATTTTTGTAATATACACTGTATTTAATTTTAATAAAATTTATATCTTTTATTTATTTCCTTTTTTTATTTATATAAATTTATAAATTTTCAGATTGAATAGATTAGTGTTTTTATGGAAAAGAAAGATATTAAAGCAAAAGAGTTTGAAGGATGGGCTAAAAATTATAAAAAATATTTATTTGAAAATATAGATTTAAATTCTACTATTTCTCTCGATGAATGTGATAAAGATTTGCAGTTGCTTTTTAAAAAATTTATTTCTGGCAAAGTTAAAAAAGAAGAATTTAGAAGTATATTTAGAAAACTAAAAAATTCAGCACTTATCCAAATAATAAAAATGAAGAATATAAAAGCAGAGGAAATCCTAAAGACTGCAGAGAATATAGGAATTAGAAAGAACAGCGACTATGGATCAGACAATATACTCAAATATGGAATAATAGGGATTATAGTTAGAGTAGGTGATAAAATAGCTAGATATACAAACTTGAACAACAACAATAAGCAAAAGGTGCAGGATGAAAAAATTGAAGATACGCTTGTAGATATAATAAATTATGCAACATACGGAGAGATGCTTACTGATAATGTATGGAGCTAAATTTATTATAAAGTAAGGAATTGATTATATAATATTTTAAATATTTATTTTAAATTATTTCAGCTTTTCTAATTTCTCAATCTGCTCTTTACTCAATTTTGAAAATAGAAGCTCAGGCTTGATGTCTTTTGATATTTTTATATCATTTATGTCAGCATTGAGCATTTCAAGCTTAGGCTCGTCATTAATCCCAAAATAAGACAGTATCTTCATGCTTGTCTTTGGTGCGAAAGGATAGAGTAGTATCGCTAATTTATATATCAATACAAGCTCTGTCTTTATAACATTAGAAAATTCTAATGAATCCTTTGAATTTGGATCTTTCAATGCATTCTTTGCAAGCACCCAAGGCTGATGCCTGCTCATTATATTGTTTCCAAGCTCGGCAAGCTCAATCGCAACATGGAGCGCCTCCCTCAAGCTTATAGATTCAAACCTGAATACATATTCAGCCTCAAGCCTCTCTATCTCCTCTTTATACATTATTTCATCAACATCTTTTATTAGCTCATAATTTCTTGAAGCAATAGTCAGTACTCTATTAATCAGATTGCCTATCTTATCATTCATTATCTTATTAACAATCTCCTCAAATATCTCTATAGAGAATTCACTGTCTGCGTTTTCTGGATAAATATACATCAATACAAACCTCCAATAATCCGCTTCAGCAATGTCAAGCGCAACTTTCATATTCAACCCTACACCTTCGCTCTTTGAAAACTTCACGCCTTTTGCAGTCAGGAATTCTGAAACTTTTACTGTTTTCGGAAGGATAAAGCCGAGCTTTGACCCTATCAGTATTGCAGGCCACATCAATGTATGAAATTCAAGGTTGTCCTTACCCATAAACTGCACAAGCCTTGTATTCCTGTCCATCCAATAATCTTTCCATCTTGTATGATCCCATTCCTTTGTTATTCCTATATAGCCTATAAGGGCATCAAACCATACATAGAATACATAATCCTCGTAGCCTTTTAGTGGCACTGGAAAGCCCCACTTCATCATGCGCGTTATCTCTCTTGCATGCAAGCCTTCATCTATAAAGCTTGTTGACTTGTTGATTGCATTCTTCGTCCAATCATTAGGAGATTCTCTAGCGATGAATGCCCTGAGCTCAAGCTCAAGCTTATCGAGCTCAAACGCAAGATTCTTCTCCTCTAAAAATGCTATATCATTCTTGCCGCAAATCACGCAATGTGGATCTATAAGCTCTTGAGGTGTTAAAAGTCTATTGCAATTAGTGCACTGATCGCCCCTTGCGTGACCACCGCAATAAGGGCATGTTCCTTCTATAAAGCGCTCGGTTATAAAACGCTTGTCGATATTGCAGTATGGCTGTATGCTCTTAACCTCTTTGATAAGATTGTTTTTATAAAGGGCATTGAATATCTCATAAACAGTCTCTTTGTTCTCTTTTGTATGCGTCTTTCCGTATTTTGTAAAGGTGAGCTCAAATCTGTCAAATATCTGCTTGATTTCATTATGCATATCATCTGCAAGCTTCTCAGGATCAACATTATTTTTTATTGCCTTTAGCTCTATTGGTGTGCCATGCTGATCAGATCCACATATATATATTACATCATCTCCATTCATCTTCAAATATTTATAATATATGTCTGCAGGCAGAAATGCGCCTACCAGATTGCCTAGATGTGGTATTGAGTAGGCATATGGAAGCGCAGCTGTAATAATAACTTTGCTCATTTTATTACCTAAGTATCAATTAAATATTAAACAAATAATTATTTAATATTATTTTTATAGGGTGATTGCTGTTTTTTAGCATATTCGTTTGAATACAAGCCCATAATGGTTCTGTCCTGGTACAAATTCTTTTTCAAGCTCAAAATCCTTGAAATATTTTATATAATCCTCTTTGCTCATCCTTATGCGCATAGGTGGACCAAACGTTGTTTCTTTTTTCTCCCAATCTATTATTATAACCTTGCCAATCTTCTTCAATATCCTCAATAATTCCTTGTATACCTTCTCTTTTTCCATATCATGAAAAGAATTGGCAAAGAGTACAAGATCTATAGTATTTGAAGATATTGATGTATGTGATGCATCTTCATTCAATATTATTACGTTGTTACCTGCAGTCTTTTTCAGCTCTTCAAGCGCTTCTCTATCCATATCCACACAATAAAGTTTTTCTGCATATTTTTGAAGATATTTGCAATAAAAACCGCTTCCACAACCCAACTCCGCCATAATCTTTGCTTCTCCAACTAAATCAGATAAAAATTGGTCTGGCTTCTCGCTCCTCTCCCTTAATGCGCCGCCATGCATATGAAATTTGTATATTTTTTTATTCTCTTCACCATCCATCAAAACACTTCATTTTTTTTGTTTCATTTTTTTTACTAAATTAATTGTACTCTTTATTTTTTATTATTTATCCAAAAATTAAATTAAAAGAAAGAGAAAGAAAAGGAAAAGAAAAAAGAAATTTTTGTAGTTATAAAAAGATTATTGATCGAAGCTTACTTTAACATCTTGTTTCTCTTCTTCTGGTACATTATACAAAGGCATTGAAGTGTAGTGCATCATTGAGGCAACAATATCTGACGGGAACTGCTGTATTTTGATATTGAAATCATTTACTGCATTATTGTAAGATTCTCTTTGGTCTGCAAGGTTGTTCTCTATTTCTATTATACTCTGTTGAAGTTGCATTACATTGTTGTCTGCTTTTAGATCAGGATAATTCTCCATAACTGCAAATAATGTCTTCAATGCACCAGTAATCTGGTTTGATGTATTGATTTTTGACTGCACATCATCTTGAGGAATTGATTCCCATGCACTTCTCAATTGTGTTATATTTGTCAGCACTCCTTTTTCATACTTCATATAACCGCTAACACTATCTATTAATTTTGTTAACATATCATGTCTTTTTTGAAGTAATATATCAATATCAGCCCATGCTTTCTTGACATTATTCTTCAATACTATAAGTGAATTGTATATCAAAAAGAATACAACCACTACAATAAGGATAATGGCTCCTATAATTAATTCCAGCAACATATTATCACTTTTTTATTTTATTTATTTTATTTAGATAAATATTTAAAATGCTTTGTTGATTTTTATTATTAATATAATAATATTTTTTATTAACCAAAATAGGTGTAAGTATGGATTATTCACTTGTTTGCACAAATTGCGGTATTGTATATGAAAGTAATTATAATAAGCAAATATGCAATTCCTGTAATGGATTGTTGGCTGTTAAATACAAACACAATGTAAAAAGAAAATTAATAAGAAGCAGTGAACTTAGATCATTCTGGGATTTTGAGGAATTGCTGCCTAAATCAAAATACAAACATTATGAACTTGGAAATACAAAACTCATAAAATCGTATGAAGAAGGTGAAGAGAAATTATATTTAAAGCTTGAAATAGACAACCCTACACATTCATTTAAAGATCGTGGATCAGTAATAGAAGTCACAAAAGCAATAGAATATGGATATGATAAGATAGTGTGCGCTTCAACAGGCAACATGGCTTATTCTATAGCTTACTATGCAAAACTTTCTGGGATAAAATCAAAGATATTCATAAGCAACAATGCAAACAAAGATAAAGTAAAATACATAAGGGAAACGCACGATGCAGATATAACAAGAGTTGATGGCGATTTCAACATGGCGCTGAAAATGGCAGAAGGCTATTCTGAGCGCGAACATGCATTTTTGGCTGGGGACTACTGCTATAGGATGGAAGGGCAGCGCACAATCGCCTATGAGATTGCACTTCAGATGAAAGATGTTAGCAATATAATTGTACCTGTTGGAAATGCAACATTGTTGAGCGGAATAATAAAAGCTGAAAAAGAGATGCTTGATGCGGGAATAATAAAGAAGATGCCAAAGATCATAGGAGTTGAAGCTGAAAGATGCGCACCACTTTACAAAGCTTTTAATAACAAAAGCAAAGTTGTATATGAAAAGCCAAATACAAAGGCAGATGCAATTGCAGTAGGCTATCCAACTTTTGGAGAGCAGAGTCTTGAGCTTCTTAGGAAGTATAAAGGAGATTTTGTTGCAGTAAGTGATGATGATATGATTAGAGAGCAGAAGAATTTTTACAATACTTACGGACTCATTGCCGAAATGGCAGGAGTTGCATCAATTGCTGCATTCAAGAAGTTAAAAGATAAATTAAAAGGCAAGAGTATTGCAATAATAAGTGGAGGTAATATATAAAATGACCTCTCTGCGACCTAAAGGTCGCAGTATCTCTTTGTTTAAAAGGCAATGCACAGTTGTACTTTTGGTCGGCAGAGAAAATAAAGGAGAATTATACCAACAAAGTTGAATATACAAATGTACATTAGATGTTATTTGACCATATCGCATCAATGTTGAGTGTGTCCGAAGAGCTACATATTAACGATATTATTTAGAATGCAGTACTAATATAAACTTGAAACTTTCAGTGCCACAACATATTATTATGCAAAGCATATGCAGGTTTCACGAACCTGCAAGTAAAAAGGGATTGATAGAATGGCACAACAAATCAATTTTGCTTTTATTATGGGGAAAAACATTTTCAAGTTCACAAACAATTCTCAATCAGTTTGATAAAATGGTAAAAAAGGCAAACTTAAATTCAGTCGAAAAAGTACTAGAAAAGATGACCACAGAGTAAATTAAGATCTACGCTACACTTAATATCGAAAAGTATATACCTAATTGAATTCGGCGGGGCATACATACCTGACGTCGATATTCATGTTAAGATTGGAAATTCAAGTCAAATATTCTTTAAATTCGCTTTTCTTAAGGAACTCCCATATAGTCTCTACTCCAAAAGGTTTTTTATTTTTATATTCTTCAATCACTGGAAGTAGCCTTCTAGACATATCATATGATGTTGGTCTAAATGAGACATTTTCTTTGTGATAAATATTAACATCTTTCTCCTTATTATTAATTAATTTAGGCGCTAAAATACCATTAGGCAAAAAGTAATCTAACAGGGCTTCTTCAAACATACGAAAATTCAATGCTTTATTGTTTATAATGTTGTTAGAGTTTATAAGTGAATGAAGCACTTCGTGTAATATTATTAACAACATATCCTCTTTTTTATTTATTAAATCATTTTTATTCACTATATAGCCAACTAGCGCAATCTCTTTTGCATTTAATGGGATAGAACATCCTTTACTACCTTGAAAACTATTGACTACATATAGTATTATCTTTATCTTTGGAATATTAAATCCAAACACATTTTTAAAATAATATTCAATATCATCCTTTTTATTATCATAATTTTCCATTATGATTTTCATTGCACTTTTATTGTTCTCCTCATCAAATTCAATAAAATTCGCTTGATCTAGTTTATCAGCAAGCCGATCAGGCAACTTGTTATCTATTACTAAATTTATCAAAATTCTTGTTATTGTTTCTTGTATTGCTTCTCCTTTTTGCGAATTATTAAATATTTCATCTTTTATGATATTAAAGTTATTATTGAATAATTTAGGGTACCTATTGCTCAATATAAACATATCTTTTGAGGTCATAATATCATAAATACAAATTAGCTTTTTTGCATAAATATTCTCTATAAATTCTATGCTCATAAAATAACCTAATTTTTAATAATTATAATTATATAAATATTTTAATTAATATATAAATTTATAGTGTGTTGAATTTTTAATATTGTACTTTATATTTTTTAAAAAATTTTTAAAATAAAAAATAGAGACAAATATAAAAAATAATACAAAATAATTATTTGTTAGTTTGTATATCTCTCTGTTTGTCTTTTTGAATTTCAAGAGGTAGATGCAATGCAATGATAGACTCTACATGTTGCAAATTAAGCACTCCAACTACTTTGTTGTTTCTAACCAATGCCATTATAGATGCACCTTCATATCTCATCTTTTCTATTGCTTTTGAAAGTGGTGCATTATAATTTATATAAGGAATCTTAACTTTATAATCGCTTACTGTCTTTTCAAGCATTGCTGCTTGTTTAATATAATTGCTTGCTGACGAATTCGGAAGCCTTGCCGCAACCGCATATACATTCAGCTTTCCATTATCAATACTTGAAAATACTGCAATATGAGTCCCTTTCTTTAATATTTGATTATATAAGTCCTTCATCTTTGTATAAGGCTTCACTACAATATAATCTTTTGATACTGCTGTGCTTGCTTTGATGTTTGATGCATATTTTATTATATATGCCATGTCAAGCTCAGATTGAGCACCTCCATATATAAAGAATACAATTATAAGGTCCCATATTAAAACAAAGGTAAAATATGAAATGCTCATACCGGGTATAGTAAGCTCATATATTATACTACCCACTATAAATATTACAAGAATTATATTGCTTATTTTGACTGCAAGCTTTGTTGCTGTAAAAGGGTCATGTTTGCGCTCAAGCGCACTCTTCATTACCCTGCCACCATCAAGAGGAAATGCGGGAAGAAGATTAAATATACCAAGCAGTATATTTAATATGAAGAGAATCTGGAATATTGTAACAATAGAGACAGGCACGCCAAGCCATTGTGTTAGCATTACTGGCGGTGCAATAATTGCAATTATTCCACACAGAAGACCTAAAAGTATGCTCATCACAGGGCCCGCCAAGGCAATCTTCAATGATATGCTTGGTTTTACATTATCTAAATCTATTATTGAGGCTCCACCAAGGGGCAATAAAATAATTTTTTTTACTTCTATATTATTTGCAAGTGCAGTTGCAGAATGTGCAAATTCATGGATAAGAACCATCAAGAAAAGCAGGACAATTATAACAAAGAAATATAAACCACTATAGGCGCTTATAAACAATGCAAAAAGCAAAAGCATTATAAATGTCCAATGGAGCTCTACTTTGATATGCAGGATGTCTGATATCTTTATTTTACTACGATTAACTTCTTTATTCAATAAACCATCCTTCAATCTTTTATCAAATTATTTATATTATTTATCTATTTATTTTTAATATTATTAAATATTTATTATATTATTAATTGATTAAATTATTTGTAATATATTTATTTTCAATACTATATTTTATAAATATAAGCTAAATTTATAGTCCGATGAAAATCAAGTAAGGTTTGTTGTCACTGTTCTTTATATTTATTTTCCGTTTTTAGGAAGTATAAGATATGCAGTATCAAATATTCTATAGATTTTATCTTTATTCTCTTCTTTTGAATTTATTAAACCACCTAATATATCAGAATAAATATTTTTTATTAATCCGAAATCAACGTTTACTTCTAAATTTTTAACATTTAATATTTGCATATCTTCATTTTTCATTTTGTTTAATGTTTCTGACATATCTAAAACATTGTTACGCTTTCTGTCATCTAAATAGTATATTATAGACCTGTTAGAGGCATCTGCCAATTTTTTAAGCACATCTATTATAATTTCTCCGTTTATAATATCTTTGTATTTTGGATCAATATAAATTTTTGAATTTACTAAAAGACCTTGATCGCTATCTACCAATGATATCCTACCTATTATTTTATTATCTTTCTTGCCTTCAGTAATATATAGAGTAAAATTATTTGCGCTTATTGCGCGCGCCACAGCAGCAAAAGCATTGTTCCCATCAACAATATTCAAGCATGTATCAAAGTAAACTCCTTGATTTAAATTTTCCATAATATTCTGTGAAATATAAAATGTGAATGTCTGCTCGGATCTCAGAATATTATCAATTTCTCTTATACCCATACTATCATTATTTGATAAACCAAAGCTCATATTTTTTATCTTATAAGTTAACTCAAAATTCCTGAGCGCATCCAGATTTGTTTTCCTGTTATTGAGTTTCTTTATTAAAACTTTATTTTTTGGAATGTTGGAAATGTACTCAAGTGCAGCATCATTTCCACCATTATAATATTTTTTGATTAATTCTTTCACATAGTGTTCTGGTGTTTTATCAATACTTTGTTTGCCATTATAATAATTGCGTACCTTTATTCCACTAATATAACCCACCAATACATTAGAAAAGTAAACATCAGCATCATTGAATTTTATTTCAGAAGTATCAATGCCAATAATTTTTGATAAAATATTTTTGTAGAGGTCTGATGAATCTAAGATATTTTTGATTTTTCTATTCTTTAATTCGATTTTTGCGAGATTAACTCTTCTTTCAAAATCAGCAATAAATTTTTCTTCATATTTTTTAACAGGATCGCCTTTCTTACCTTTTTCTATTTCAATTACAACAGCATTAATCTTGTCCAAGTTTATTGTAGTTTTGCCTTCTAATTGAATTTTCAAATAATCAATAATCAAACTAATCAATTTATCATTATTCTTTAATAATGAATTATCGAAGCTTCTATGATATAAAATATAGGAAGCAGTATTAGGTGCAAATTTCTGAAATTCTTTGATTAATTGATCAAATTTATAATTATTATAATAGTTAATTGGTGTACTAATATTACCTATTTTTTCTTCAAAATTTTTTATCAAGCTCTTTATTATTTTATTATCCAATTTACTTTCATCATATAATCTAAACAGATTTCCTATTTTATTTAACAATTCTATTTTAAGGTTTATATCTATATTATCTTTCTCTTCTCTTATAAATTTTATTGTATTACTTATACCGTCTATATAATTCATCAGAAGTTTTAGATTTTGCTCTAACGCAGATAATCTATTTTTATTAAGATTTTCTATTATATAATCTAGGTCTTTATAAGATTTTGAATTATTATATATACAAGAAAGTTCGATGGATAATTTAATTATAATATCAAAATTTTCTAAAATTTTATCAAATTTTCTGCTTGATTTATCTTTTTTATCTAATAAATAATCATATATATCATAATAAACAGTATTAATTATATTTACATCATCTTTTTGAACAAGTGAAAATGTATTTAGGAATATATAAAATAGATTAGGATCTTTCTTAATTAAGATTTTTGCTAAATCTTCAAATTTATTTTTGTTCTGATAAAGATCAGCAAAAATTATAATAGCTCTTGAATCCATTGGTATTGAATTGAAGGTTTCGTTTTTTATAATATCAACAATACTTTCATTCAATAAAATATCATAATTAAAATTATATTTGAATGCATTAAAATAATATAAGCTACGATAGTTTTCTGCATCCTTTTCTAAATTATATACGCTTTTAAATAATATTTTTAACTTGCTTTGATCCAGCTTCTTTATATTTTCCAATATTACAGAAAAGTCTTCCATTCTGAAAATTGCATGAACCGTGGATAAAAATAACCCATCTAACGTGATAGGGGTATCATCAAATTTAATATTCCAAGTATAATCTTGGCTAACGAAATAAAGATAATTTGAAAATTCCTTGCTGCTTAAACTTTGAAAAAAATTAAAGAATGAATCATTCTTCAAATTTTCATTGATAAGTATTATTTTATCTAAATATAATTTTATATTGTTGTTGTTTTTTTCTATCTGTTCATCAGAAAATGAATTAATAAATGTCCCTCTATTATCAGTGTAACCTAAATAAGACATTATATTATATATAGAATTTGCAACTTTCGAATTATATTCATCAGTATTTTCTGTTTTGATTATATCTAATAATTTATTAAAAGTTTTATCACTGTCTTTTTTATAATAGCTTACTAGAAAAGCTTGAAATGAATTTATCAGATTTTTAAATATCAATTCACTCAATTCATTTGATTTGGATAGATCTGATGAGGCTGCCGCTATAGGCGCAACTGTATTATAATCTTTTATTGAAACCTCTTCAATCATAAAAAACACTATATAAGCATAAGCTTTATTCTTTATTTTTTGATATTTATAGTTTATGTTATGTTATTTTAGTCTATAATAGATGATAAGAATAGGGATATTGCAGAAAATATATCACAGAAAAATATAAATTATAATAGATCTAATAAATGCTCATTGAAAGGTTCTAGATTCAGCTTTGCCAATGTTTTTAAAATAATCGAGGCTTTCTTTTTCTTCTTTAATCCTATTAAAGATAGAGCTGTAAAATATAGTGCATATTCTCTAAAGGTTTTGTTTGATACCAACTTATAAGCATATTCAATAGCATCATTGTAATTATTGAGCTTTAGCGATAGCACCATATTAACAAAATATGCATATATATTATCTAATTTTGATATTGTCTTTTTAGAATCTTTTAAGGCATTAAGCTCAAGCTCAGCCATCGCCTTCGTGAAAAGCATTTCTTGAGTAGGATTTTGTGCATTCTGCACCGCATATATAGCTTTATAGAAGAAGCGCTTAGCTTTTGACTCATATAGCGAAGCTTTTGCTCTAAACTCAGCATTCTCCTCCATAAAATCCTTCCTGTTATAATTGATCTGCTCAAGCATTTTATCAGACGCATATCTGCATAAGCGCGCTGCAGAATAGGCAAACCTTACATCATTGTTATTGCTAAGCGTGTCATATTTTACTATCACTTCATCAAACCTTCCACTCTTCTTCAAATTATATATTTCAGAGATTGTTTTTGATAAAGTAGGATCTGAATTGATTAAATTTTTAGATATTGAATTGTTCAAAGCACCACATTCTGAACATATGTAAGCATTGCCTGATGCAATATTCTCTGCGCCGCAATATGAACATTCATCATGATTATTTGAGTTAATAGTATTTAACAAGGCTTTATTCGTCAAACTATCTATTATACTATTTATATTAGATTTTCTTTCTTGATTATTATTTCTTTTGTTGCTATCCATCTTCATCGCTTCTTCAATACAGCAAACATATGCATGCTATCATAAGGTTCAAGAGTCAATTTCTCAACAACATCAAATATATCTGACAAACTCTTTAAAGATTCCTCGAATATCTTCTCAGGAGGTCTCGATATATCTATACTCTGTGATTTTATAATAAAATATGCAATTCCTTCTTTCTTTAGAAATTTTGAATTATTTCTTAATATTTCTACTTGATTCTTTGATGCTATATCTTGATATACAACATCACACATTTCAACAACCTCTGCATACCTTTCAGGATATGTTGCATCTTCCAATATAGGCAGCATATTATGCCTAAGCTCACATATTTTAATAAGCTCACGCATACTCCTTTCTGAGATCTCAACTGCATAAACCTTTCCTTCAATTCCTACAATATCACTTACATGGCTCGATGTTGTACCTGTTGATGCACCCAAATAAAGTACATTCGATCCTTTTTTTATTGCGAATGTATTTAATCCCTTCATTATTGCTGCTGAGAGCTTGCTTCTATATGGATTCCATAGCCTATACTCAATCCCACCTATATCTACAAGCGCCTCATTGTATACTTTCTTTCCTCTTACTAGATTAAGCGTTGCTACTTTACCATCAATCTTATATACTCCATCAAAGATCTGTTCCACCTTCATAATTATCATTAATATATTATTCTATTAAATATTAAATAATAAATGCAAATATTAATTGAACTACAATGATACATTCAATATTATCATCAATATTAAAAATAATAAAATATAATAAATTAATATATTGTTATATTTATATTTTATTAATATAAACTAAAAATAAAAAGAAAATAAAATAAAAATAAATTAAAAAAGAGAACAAATAATCAATGAAAACAAAAAAGTTAGACTTTACTCTCCTCTGATTCAATTGATTCATTACTGCTATCATTAAGATTATATCTTTCTTTTGTTATTTCAATAAACTTTTCGTTTAGTTCTTTGTCATAAAGTGCACCTATGTCAATTATAGATATCATCTGCTGTGCAAGCGCTGATTCAACTGATGGTAGAATTGTGCATGGATGTATTTCAACATTTTTATATAATATTCCTGGTAGTAGTATGCTCTTTCCTATATCCTCTGTTTTATTGTGTTTTGAATAATGCATTTTGATATAATTGAATGCATCATCATATATTTCCTTCTTCTTTAGTTTAAACCAATAGTGCATCACAAACCACATTACTTTAACTGCAATGCTGCTATCACAGAATACAGTGACTTCATCCTCAGGCTTGAGCTTGACAAGCTTCTTTGAAAACTTTATAGATTGAGATGCTGTTATTGACTGCTCTTCAAGTATTATTTTTATATCTTTGCTGATCTTTGGCTCAATATACTGCTTTACAGATGCAGCTTCGCTAAGTGGTGATTCTTTAGTTGTATATCCACCACACAATATAACTTTCTCTATTTTATTCTTATTTACAAAATCAACAAACTCATCCAAATATTTCTTATAATGCTCCAATGCAGCATCAAAAATTCCATTGGCTATCAAAACAGCAGTTTTCATTAAATCATCTTTTTTTATTTTTATTCCATTCTTTAAAATGTTTACTAACATCATCAATCATCAAAACAAACCATGCAGCAAAATTGTCTTTGTTTGCATCTATCTCTTTCTTAACATCATCTAGAGAAACAAGCCTCCAATCCATAACCTCTTCAGGTGCTGGCTTTGGCACTCCATTGAATCTGCCAAATATAATATGATCAAATTCATACTCTGTCAAACCATTGCCAACATATGCTTTATATGGAAAATTAAATACTTCTTCCATATTACAATCAAACCCCATTTCTTCTTTTAGCCTTCTATGAGCAGCATCTAATATATTTTCATTTGGCATAGGGTGGCTGCAGCAGGTATTTGCCCATTTTCCTGCGCTATGATATTTTGTAAGTGCTCGCCTTTGTATATAAAGATTATCTTTATCATTAAATATAAAAATAGAAAGCGCTCTGTGCAGCTTTCCTCCATTCTTATGTGCTTCAAGCTTTTCTGCAGTACCTATAGGATTATCATTCTCATCTACTAATATTACATCTACCATTCTCTCAACTTCTCTCTTGATCTTATTCACATTTTTATTAATTATAATTATTGTATTACTAATTATTTGTTTTATTATATATTTTTATTTTATTATTTATATATTATATAATTTATTTGTATAATTTAAATTTATAATTTATATAATATTAATTTATAATATTTTATATATTTTTGCATTTTGAGCATATAGAATAGCAACAACACATAAAACAATAATATTATATTAAATAAAGATTTTCTACTTTTTACTTATATTTATGTTGAAGTTATTATTAATTAATAAGTTTACTTTACTTTAGATTAATAATTTGTTATTATATTGAATGTTTGCTATTCTTATTCACATATAGCAGCATAATTTTAAATATTTATATTATTATTATAATTATATAGATTATAGGATGATAACATGAATCATAAAAAACATAATCCTACTATTTTATATTGTGATGAAATGGGTAGATTTTGGTCAATAGAAGATTTAATTAATAAAATAGAAAAATTAAAAAGATCAGAAAAAGAATAATAATAAAATTTTATATTTTGTACTGAAAATTAATTTATTTTTACACAATTAACATTATTACTGATATTTCCCACAAATAAATTCGTGGGCTTTCTGCTAAGTATTTTGTAAATAACATAATATTTTAGTTTATGTTATTGAATATTGTTGTATTGTAGATAATATAAAATTCACTCCTTAAAAAAATAAAAATATTTTCTGTAATCTTAAGTTTACAATACCTCTTTGTTTAAAAGGCAATGCACAGTTGTCCTAAATGCAATTCATCTACAATTAAAAGTTTTTGATTCGCTTCTTAAAAAACAAAAATAAAAATATAAAATAAATTATTTATTATGTTACGGTATATTGTGCAATTTGTGTGTTGGCGGTCATTGATGGAGAGGAGCTGTCTTTTACAGAAACAAAGTATTTATATAAAGAAGTTATTGAGGTAATTGAGTTTGTTGTTGTATTTACAAGGCTGATTGTATTATTATAATAATTTGCAACATAAGCATAATTTCCATTAAGAGCGAATGCAACACCTGTAGGATGATCAAATCTTTTTATTGAACCTTTAATAGAATTAGTTGTAGTATCAACAATACTTACAGTATCA
>JBMFSA010000014.1:0-15943 GCA_049967795.1 Candidatus Micrarchaeia archaeon
CTGAAGCTCTTTGTTGAACTCCTTGATTGTTTTAGCATCGATGATTGTAGAGCGTGTGAGCTTTGCAAGTGCTTTTCTTAAGCCTTCTCCTAGATCCATAATATCAACTCATTTATTTTTTGTTTTTTTTATTTTTTATCTTTATTTGATACTTTTCTATTTATATTATTTATCCCTGTTTGTTCATTTATTTTATTTATAATATTTAAATATAAAAATACTTGTATGATTCTAATTAAATTATAGTATATAAAAGATAGAAATAAAATATAAAATAAAGTTTATATTTATTTTGCGATTGTCTAACAATAAATTCATACAAAATATTTAAATATCATTTGAAATTAAGAGTATTACATTTACGGTGTTAAATATGAGTAGAATAAATGATGGACTAGATAGTAAAGTAGAGATGCATAAAATGTATGAAGCATATATACAAGGTTTATTTAGTAATGAATGGAAGCCTCTCATTACTAAAGACATCACTAATGAGAAAAAGGAGGAATTGATTAAGAATATTGTAGAAAAGAGTATAATAATTATAGACGAAATTGGAGTTGATAATTTTAAAAAAATTGTTGAAAAGATAAATAAAGAAAATATTTTGGCAAAAGTAATTAACAAACGATTTGACTATATTATCAAATATTTAAATAATACTGAAACAGAAATAAAGGATGAAGATATTAAGAATATTAATTCAATATTAACAGGTAGTACTAAACCAGATTATCTAATAAGAGACCATAAACCTAAAATAAATCAAAATAAACAAATAGAGCCATATTTGCCATCTATAAACAACCACTTATAAAATTTGAATCAATCTGCTTAAATATTATCTTTTTAATATTTTTATTTTTATTATATCATCTATAAAGAAGAACAGTGTTGAGACAAGAATGATAAATATTATTGCACCTAGACTTATAGGTGTTATAAATATTCCATAATATGCAAATAGAACTCCTATAAGAACGCCAGCAAATGACGAAGCAAGCACTCCATTGCTTGGCCTTATTTTCCAAAATTCCCTGTTTGTCCTGACATTAAATATTAAGAACTTGTCAGTTATATCAAGAGCTAAAAATACAAAAGTCTGAAATTCTGCAATACTCATATTGAATACTGAGAACCCAACAGGTATAAGCAACAATATTTGTATAATCAAGCTTATTCCCAATATGCTAGAAATCTTCATTATTGATTTTATATTCCATACATCAGGGCTCTTTGAAAATTCAGTATTGTCAGTTGCAATTGATATATTATTTATATCATTAGTAAAAATTAAAAGAACAAGAAGGAAAGGTGTTATAGGTATAAATTTGAATATTGTAAAGATAATTGCGATAGATAATATAATCTGGAATACTTTTGAAACTTTTAGTATTGTATATGTAAGCATTCTTTCAAATATTTTTCTACTCTCTTTTATTGCCTCTATTATTACTGCAATGCCGTTTTCAGTAAGCACTAGATCAGCAGAATTCTTTGCAACATCAGTGGCATTTGCAACAGCAATTCCAACATCAGATTCTTTGAGCGCGGGTGCATCATTTATTCCATCACCTGTCATCCCTATAATATTCTTTTTGCTTTGCATTGCTTTTACAATATCATACTTGTCTTTTGGAAATACATTTGCAAATCCATCTGCATTGAATATTAATTGATTATAATTCTTACTCTTCCTATCTATACTATTCATGTCAACAATATTACTACCAATACCAAGCTCTCCAGATATCTCCTTTGCAACAGCTATATTATCCCCAGTAAGCATCTTAGGCCTCACTCCAAAAGATTTCAGCTCTGATATAAGCTGCTTTGCCTGCGGCCTTGGAGCATCATAAAGCGCTATCAATCCTATAAACCTCCAATTTTTCCTGTCATTTGAAATTGCAACTGCAATAGTTCTATAACCCTTCGCTGCAAACTCATAGACTTTGTCAAATGCATTCTTTTTTGTTTTTGAATCAAGCTTGCACATCCCAAGCACAACCTGCGCAGCGCCCTTTGTAACAGCATATTTTAATCTATTTTTATAATTTACTTCAGCATAAGTCCTCTTTAATGTTGGATCAAAAGGTTTGAATAGTACAACATTATCTGCTTTTATGTTTAAAGATTTTGCATAATCAATTATAGACATATCAATAGGATCTGCATCTTCAAGCCTTGAAGCTTCTACAGCATACTTTATTATATCATTGTTTGAGTATTTTGGCATTGTAAATACTTCTTTGACTAATATCTTGTTCTGAGTCAGCGTTCCTGTCTTATCCATACATAATATATTCATTGTTGCGGTATTCTCAAGCGCTTCTAGCTTTGTAATAAGCACAGATTTTTTTGCAAGCTTCTCTGTCCCGAGCGCCATTGCTACAGTAAACATTGCACTAAGCGCAACTGGAACCGATGCAATGAATATAACAAGAAGGAAAGGTATAAGTGTTATAATAGACATGTGGATATAAAAGAAACCATAAAGAAAAAGAATGAATAATACTATTATATCAGCATACATTAAATATTTGACAATATTCATTATTATCTCTTCAATATGAGAACTTGGTTTTGCAAACTCTATGAGCCTTGCTGTCTTGCCGTAGAAAGTATTAAGCCCAGTTTCAATAACAACAGCAGTTGCCTCACCTTGTTTTATTGTTGATCCTTCATAAAGTAGGTCATTGCTTGATTTTTCCAATGGCAGGGATTCTCCTGTTATTATAGATTCATCAACCTCTATATTTTCAGAAGTTATTATCTTTGAATCAGCAGGAACAATATCTCCAATTCTTAATCTTATTATATCTCCCGGCACAAGATTCCTCGCCTCTATAACCCCCCATTCCTTGTTTCTCAATACCCTTGCATGTTGTGATAGCCTTTTCTTTAATGCATCTATTGATTTGTCTGCTTTGTACTCTTCAATAAAGCTAACAACTGCATTGAAGATTAGCAGTATAGTCACTATATAGAAGTCGCGCATATGCCCTAATAGATAAGAAAGGAATATTACAATCCATAAAAGAGCCTGCACAGGACCATAGAATTTTGATAAAAATATCAAGAACGGATTCTGCTTCTTTTCTGGAATTTCATTATAACCATAGAGCTCTAGTCTCTTTGAAGCTTCAGCGCTTGAGAGTCCGTAATCTAGATTGACTTTAAGTGCATTGAGCGTCTCATTTATGCTCATCTTTCCAAACTCTTTTGAAGACTCCATTTTATCATTTCACTTTATAAAATAAATTATAAAAAATTAAATATTGTTGCTTAATCCAACTATATTCTCTATTTTGTTTGTTATATTATCAAAAGTCTCTTTTATATCTTTGTCATTCATTACATGTATTAATCCTTTATCAGTCATATCTGCAAATTTCTCATCATTCTTTATTACCCCGAGCACTTCTGTATTAAGCTTGCTTGCAACCATCTTTGTATTTTCATTTACAGATCCTTTTGAGAAATTTTCTATTACCCCTATAATAGGCATATTCAACCTTCTTGCCATCAATCCAGATCTTATTGAATTTATTGATGATACTTTCTGCGGAGTCGTTACAATAATAAAGCCAGATAGGTCAAGTAACTGCATTATTGATAGAGGAGCATCTGATGTTCCTGGAGGTAAATCTATAATCAAATAGTCAAGATCGCCCCATTCAGTATTCTTAAGGAAATCTGTTATCATCTTAGCAATCAAAGGGCCGCGCCATATTATAGGCTTGTTCAAATCATCGACAAGCATTGCTGTTGACAGCACTTTGACATTCTTGTGCATGATAGGACGGAGCGGATATTCATTGCCTATTGAGCTATTGATACCAAGGAATATTGTTATATTAGGGCAGTCTATATCCGCATCAAGCAATCCCACCTTCAAGCCTTTCTGTGCAAGTGAATATGCTAAATTGATTGAAATTGTTGTCTTTCCAACGCCGCCTTTAGCACTATAAATACCTATTTTATATTTTATGCCTTTTAGCTTTGTCTTTAGCTCCTCTTTCTCATGAAGCACTTTCATTAGGGGATTTGTCATGTTTATCTTTATTTCTTCATTTTTCTGATCATTTTTAAGCTTTTCATTTACAATCATACAATCACTTATAATAGAATATAAACAACAAAAATATTATAATATTACTAATTATATTGAGGACTAACAATAAATAAAAGAAATTAAAAATATTAAAAATACGTGCAAAATATAGGCTTTCTTGATTTAGTTAGACTTTATTAACAATTTTACTTTTTCAACAAAGCCCAAAGCATAGAAAGCTATAAATATCTGACAAATAATAAAAAAGTCTGTGATTTTATGAATGATAAAGCTTTAACAATAAATAATGATGACGCTAAAAAATTAGAAATAATAAAAAAGGATTATAATGACATTAAAGCTTCTTTTACACCTCTTCTAGATTTGATGAATAAGGAGAATACAAAATTATCTGAAGAATTAAATAATACTGAAAAAGAAATAAACAAATTAGAGAATCTGATGAAAACATACAAAAACTTAGATGAAAAAGGTGAAAACTTAAAAAATGAAATAAAGCATAAAAAAGATGAATTAAAAAAAATTAAAGAAGAACTTGTAAAATATAATGAGATATATAAGAATGATAAGGAAAATATAGAAAAGATGAGAGAAATAATAAAAAAAACAAGTATAAAAAGAATAAATACTATACTTGTTGGAGATACATTATTAAGTATAATAAGTATGCTTATGTCAGATGTTGACGCCTATAAAATAGATAAAGAGAAGGACAAATTTATAGATTCTGAAATTGCAAAAGAACTTAATTTGTATAAAAAAGATGCTGGATTATACGAAAATGAAATAAATAAATCTATGATCGGATACAAAAGTATTCTAAAAAAGAAAGTTAAGAACTATTTTTCAAACTTAAATGAAAAAATAAAAAATGATAAAACATTAAAAAACTATGATGAAGAGATAAAAATATTGTCTAAAGAAGTAGAAGAACTTAAGAAAAATTATATATCTGATGAAGATAAAAAATCAATATTATGTAATGATATTTTAAATTTAAAAATTACAAATATAAATATGAAAATAAAAGAATATAATGACAAGTTGAATAGCATATATGATAAGTATGATGAACAATTAAAAAAATTAAATAATTATTCATCAAAGTATAAAAAATTAATAATCTCATTATATAAAAGAACAGGATTTAATGCAAATATACAATTATTTATAGATTTTTATAAAGATGAAAAAAAGCAGGCATTATTAAAAAAAACCAATGGAATTTTACTACACGGATATAGTGAAAAAGATGATGCGCATATAAAAATTTTATATGAAAATTATTTAAAATATGAAAATAGTTTATTGATAAAGCAGGATAATAATATTAAATTAAAAAAACTATTCGAAGAAAATAATATTATTTCAGCATATATATTATCAGCAGACTCAAAACCAGAGATGAGTGAAGATAAAGAGGCTTATAAAAAACATTTATATAAAAATATTAAAAAGATAAATACAAATCTGAGTTGTATTGAAAATGAAATAAAAAATAATATATATGAACTTGAAGCATCTAAAACAAAATTAAGTAAAGATATCAAATTACTTAAAAAAGAATTTAAAAAAACAATTAATAAACTAAATAATATTGATGAAAAAGAAATAAAAACTATTGAAGAAAATTATAAAATAAAAAGAGATGTGTTCAATAGATTAAACGATGAAATTAATAAAATTAAAGTATTTAATGAAAAGTACAAAGAAGAATTTGAATCAATCAAAAGTAAGTATAATAATATAGTAAGCTCAGCACGTAATCAAACACCTATAATTAAAAATAAAAAGGATGCTAAGAATTTAGATAAAATAATTGAATACACAACCAATATACAAAATGAAATAACAAATATAAAAATAAACAATGAGTTAGATATAGATACATATTATAATAAAATAGATAACATATTGAAAAAATTAGAAGATGTAAAAGTAATATTAGATAATGCTAAAGTACAGGAAGAAATAAAAAATATAATAATTGCAATAAAACAGGAAGGCAAAAATATTAAAGATTATTATATAAATGAAAATAAAATAGGTAAAGTAGAATTAAATGTAAACCAGATACAATCACAATCACTACCACCAAAGCAGCCTATCAACAACTTTAAGAGATAATCTTAATTTATTCTTTTAGCATTTGTTTCGCCATTAAAAATTGAATAATTAATAATTAAAAAGACTTTATTCCACTTTTTAGGAATTTAGCAAAATATTAAATAACTTTATGCTATAAACAAATATAGAGAACTATGGAAATACAAGAAATTCTAAGTTCTTTTTGCTAAGATATAAGGTGTAAAAATGAAAATAAACGAATTAAAAGCAGGAGCAAATAATGTAACCATAACCGCAATCGTATCAAAAAAAGATGATGCGCGAGAGGTTACAACTAAATATGGTAAGAGACTTCAGGTTGCTAACATTGTTTTGAAAGATGAAACTGGAGAAATAGCAATGTCATTATGGGGTAATGATATAAATACAGTAAATGTTGGAGACAAAGTTGAAGTTTCAAATGCATATGTAAATGAATTTAAAGGAAATCCGCAATTATCAACAGGAAAATTTGGAAAGATAAGGGTTATTGAAAAAGGATCAGGAGAAGCAGAATCTGAAGACGAAAGTGCCCCAACTGGAGAAAGTGACGGAGAATTTTAGGACGTATAAATAAAATAACTTTTTATTTTATTTTTTATCTTTTTTATTTTTACTATTTATCTATTTATTATTTTTATTTATATATTCTCTTTATCTCTTCTTTTTATTAGATTTAATTTCTTTTATAATTAAAGAATAAAAATTAGGTTGAAAGTTCTGCATTGAGTAATTGAGTTGCTTGATTAGCAGAGGGTATTGAAGAATGCGTATAATTTGTTTTATTCGCATAAAAGAACATTATGATATTATTATAGTATTTTGCATATAAAATTTCTTGCCCTCCTAACTTATTCAATCTTATCATATATGTTGATTGTGAAAGAGTTCCATTAACATCAGCATTCAAAATTCCCATTTCATAATTATAAATTTTATCTGCATAAGCAGATGTATTCAAGTTTACATATGTAATATTAAGTGTTTGATTATTATATTCTAATTCTTCAAATCCTCCACTTAACATACCTGAAGATATTGCACTTCGCAGTGGAGGTATCTTGCTGAGATTAGTTCCCTGATAGGATATCTTTGTTTGCCATGACCCACCTAAAATAGAATCAACTGTTGAAGGCGCCAAAAGCCCAAGAGAGGTTTGTGAAGAAGATGAAGTGCTAGAGGGAGTTGATGAATTGTATTGCTTGAATGTAGAATTTAATGAATTTGATACAAAATTTTGATACGCAACAATACCTATTACTACAATTATAATAATTATAATAGCAGCCAAAGACAATTTATTATTTTTATTATTTTCCATCAAAACCACTTTTAATTTTATAAATAAATATGTAAATGAATGCAAATAAACTTTATACTTTATACCATATTATATTTTATATATAATTTAATTAATAATATCTATATTTATAATTTCATTTCATATTTATATTTATAATTTCTTTATGTTTTATATTTAACTTTTATTATTTTATTATCATTTTTATTTTTTATTATATTATTTTTATAATATAGTATAATTAATTATATAAATATAAAAAATATAGTATTAATATAATATAAATATTGAAAAGATCTTTATGAATATAAAAGCTTGGCTAAAGCTCACTAGGATTGAACATTCACTCATGCTTGCAATTGCAGTTGTAACTGCTGAAATCCTATCAGGCTTCATACCTATCAATATAATGCTGCTCAGCTTGATAGCACCTTGGCTCATCAGCATGGGTGCGTTTGCAATCAATGACTATTATGATATAGAAGCCGATAGAACAAACAAAAGATTTGATAGACCATTAGTCAATGGCTCCATCAAGGCTAAATCTGCATTCAATGCTTCAATTTTGTTCTTTGTTGTAGGGGTAGCATTCAGTGTATTCAATGCTTATGCATTCTCAATCGCATTGATCTTTGCAGTTCTTGCTTTTCTATATAGTTACAAGCTTAAAGATACGCTCTTGATAGGCAATATCTACATTGCATTTACAATGGTTATTCCTTTTATATACGGCGCACTCATCAATTCAACTTATATTAATCTAAACATCATAATAATATCCTTATTTGTATTCCTCGCTGGGCTTGCAAGAGAGATACATGGAATGGTAAGGGATTACGAAGGGGATAAAAAAGCAAGATCCACAAAGAATCTTGTTGATTATATAGGCACACATAATGCTGCAATTGTTGCAGCTGTACTCTACTTAGAAGCAATATTGTTGAGCTTGTATCTTTTCTTCTTTTTGGCTCCATACTTTATGAATATTATATATATAATACCAATTATTTTCATCGATATAATATTATTATATGTATCAATAATTTATCTAAAGAAAAAAGTAGATATTAAAAAATTATTAAAAGCAAGAAATTTAAGTTTGGGCGCTATGCTACTTGCATTGCTTGTACTCTTTTTATCATCTTTTATAATTATTACTTTATAACCTTTTTTTATGAAAATATTATAATAGAAAAAGATTCTCTAAAGATATAGAGTATATACTTTATTACTGATACATTAGATATCAGGAAAATGAAGGATTATCTAAAAATATTACAGCAATAATTTTAGAAAAAAAGTTTTAGGTATGCTCAAATAGGCTTTGATATGGATTTATAATTTTATATTATGATAATAAAAAGATGATGTTATGAAGGCATATATAGAGATTGAAGCAGGATCAAAAGTGAAACACTTTTATAATACAAAGAAGAAAGCACTTGCAGTCAATAATATTTTGAAAGACGGGCTTGTTGAACCTTTTTATTCTGCTGTAATCAGCGAAACAAAAAATATAGACGGAAAGCCATTAAATGCATTTGTGCTCAGCAGCAAGCACATCAGTGCTGGAGATGAAATTAATATTGAACCTGTTGGCGTTGTATATTTTGAAGACAGTGAAGATACAAGAAGCAGTATAATAGCAATTGCAAAATATGACAAAGAGTACGGAAGTGTTATTGACATATCACAGATTGATAAAAGGCTACTATACGCACTCTCTTACCAGATAGAGTATGTTATAGGAAGTGTAGATACAAAGATAACAGGTTTTGGAAGCTCTTCCGAAGCACAAAAACTTATTTCAAATATGATGAAAAAATCATAAATTATATATTATTAATTATCTATCTAATATTGATAATATGATCATTGAACCAATATTAAAGGTTGCGACAAGCACATTGAAAAAGCCGACAACTGTTGAATTTCCAGAACATAGAGAAATACTTACAGATAATTATAGATGTATACATAAGCTTGATATGAATACATGTATAAATTGCGGAGCTTGTGCAAGGATATGCCCAAATCAGACTATAACAATGGTGGATGCGGAAGCAGACACTGCTTTCAAGCCCCATGGCACTACAAAGCAGTTTCCAGAAATAAATCTTGAACGCTGTCTTTTCTGCGCTTTATGCGAAGAGGTATGCCCAACCAAATGCCTAGTACTTACAAAGAATACAGAAGTTGAAGCTTATGACAGAAGAGAATATATAAAAAGGCCAGAAGAGTTAGATTAATTTATTTTATTTTTTATTATTATATTTAATTTATTAGAAGTTTGAAAATTATAATTATTTAAAATGATTATATGTTGATATCTGTTTTATTTGCCTTGCTTGCCGTTATTGATATTATTCTTGCTCTAAGCATATTTATAACAAAGAAGACATTTCATTCTGTAATATTCCTTATCGGCATCTTTATAATAAATTCATTATTCTTTATGATGCTTTCACAACCTCTACTTGCACTACTACAGCTTATCATTTTAGTAGGAGGAATATCTGTGTTTATGATTGTGAGTGTTGCAACAGAATCATATAAGCAAATCAAAATAAGCAATGTTTACAAAGTAGTTGCATTATCAATTTTTATAATTATAGCATTATCTACAATTATTCTGCAG
Organism: Candidatus Micrarchaeia archaeon; assembly: GCA_049967795.1. Taxonomy (GTDB): domain Archaea; phylum Micrarchaeota; class Micrarchaeia; order Micrarchaeales; family Micrarchaeaceae; genus JAJZYD01. Next base: position 10,120 of record JBMFSA010000014.1, read on the forward strand.
GGATTTCAAACATCAACAACAGTTGAAACAAACTCAATCAATTCAACTTATATTGAAGCAGAATTATCTGGTAATATATTTGCAATATATTTACTTGTGCTCTTTGTATTTTTGATAGCCCTCGGATCTGCGCTAATGTTGGGGCATCTTAATAAGAGTAAATCAAACTATAATTCATGATGATTTTATGATATTTATAATTTATTTTATACTGCTGGGCGTTGCACTTTTTGCAATAGGCATCTCCGGCATGATTGCAACAAAGAACTTCATGATAATGCTTGTATCTATTGAAATTGCGCTCACTGCATCTGCACTTGTTGTACTTGCAGAATTTTCTTACAGCGGCACTGAGAACATAATTTTAGCATTGTTGATGATATGGGCGATAGCTGCAACAGAAGCAATTGCATTAATAACATTCTATAAGTATGCAGCAAAGAGGGAGATAGGAGCAGATATATCAAGATTCACAAAATTAAAAGATACAAAATAATATTTTAAATTTTTTATATTTTTATTATTTTAATTTAATTAAAGTTGTTTATTATATTTTGTTATTTATTAATTTATAATTATAAAATTTAGATAAAAATAAATGGTGTTAATTTGCTATATTTACTTGTTGCAATTCCAATGATAATTGCAGCATTTCTATCTATTATACTATATAATTTTCCCAAACTGCCGAAGTACATAGCACTTGCTGGAAGCCTTATCTCTTTAATGATTGCAATATTAATCTTTATAGAGGGCCATTCTGATATTATTCAGACATTCAACTGGTTTTCAATTGACAACATAACAGCAAGTCTTTCATTTGCTGTCTATCCTATAAATATGATTGCTTTATTGATTGTTGCAGGCATGACACCTCTAATAATATTATACTCTTTTGGATTTATGCGCATGCCAACAGAGCAGGGGCGCTTCTACTTTGAAATCAGCATATTTGCGGCCTCTATGATGATCTTTGTAATATCATACAGCCTCATTGCAATGTTCATCGCTTGGGAGATGCTTGGCATAATGAGCTATCTCTTGATAGGCTTTTGGTATTGGAAGGAGAATGTGCCAAAAGCTGCTCAAAAAGCAATAAGTATGGTATTTATAGGAGACATATTGTTTTTAATAGGTATTATAATTATAGGATTAACATATGGAAATTTCAATATTTCTTCATTATATTCGTTACCATTTTATCCACAAGTCTCTATTGCACTTATACTAATTCTCTTTGCAGCATTCAGCAAAGGAGCACAGTTTCCATTTACTGAATGGCTTCCTGATGCGATGGAAGGACCTACACCAGTTTCTGCCTACCTTCATTCATCAACAATGGTAAAGGCAGGAATAATCCTTATTGCAGTAATACTTCCTATCTATTCGGCATATAATCTTCTCTGGCTCATCCTTATAATAGGATTCATAAGCGCCATCATAGGAGCAACAAATGCACTAACAACAAAGCACATAAAGAAAGTTCTAGCATATTCCACTATTGAAGATATAGGATTGATGTTTATTGCACTTGGCTTGAACAATATATTTGCAGCAATAATGCTCTTTGTTGCACAAACGTTTTACAAAGCACTTCTGTTCCTTGATTCAGGAGCTATAATGAAAGCAAATGATGATAGAGAAGATATATATAAAATATACGGAGCATCGCAGAATAAATTAATTTATATATCTTTAATATTTGGAGTATTATCACTTGCATCAATATTTCCATTAAGTGGATTCTTTGGCAAAGCAGTTATAATTTCAACATCCTCTGGGATAAGCTATTTGCTACTGATACTTATAGAAATTCTTTCATCATTCTACATCTTTAGATGGTTCTTTGTAATTATAAGAAAAGATGGTGATGATGAATTGTATAGAGCAATCAATTATAAGAGCACTTCAAAGCTTATGTTGTTACCTATCTTCATATTAACGCTTTTAATAATATTTGCATCAATATTATACTTTTACATTCCACATTATATAGGAATAAATACTACCACCAATACAAATATACCAATATATGAATTAATTATATCAACAGTTATAGCGATCATCGCCATCTACTTTACCTATCTTATATTTTACAAGCATAAATTAGTAATAAAGGAATCTTATAAATGGTATAAGCCATTATATAATATATTCAACAATAATATTTTCATCAATTCATTTTATTTATACACTGCACTATTCTTTGAGTGGATTGCAGGTATATTTTTAGGCATTGAAATTTCCATAGATAAATTTTTGAGCAAAATAGGGCACTCTATACTTTCATTTAATAATTTCATAAGGAGGATAGAAAATGGACAGATTAATACATATGCACTCTCTTTCATATTGGGGATTTTGTTTTTAATAATTATTATATATATTTTTTATTAGAATTTAAAATAAAGAATAAATAAAATAAATAATAAAAAAATAAAATAAAGAAGATTTTTATGTTTTATATAGGAATAACGTTGCTTGTGCTGCTGGTTGGGGCTCTGCTGGTCCTAATGACAAAAGAGAAGAATAGCAGAGTTATAGGCTTAGCTTCATCAGGGCTTGCTCTTCTGCTCATAATAGCAATGTTTGCTTCTGCATCTTTATCAATAAATCCAATACAGAATGAAAATTATGGGCTTTATATAACGCCATTCAACATTCATCTTCAATTCCAGATTAATATATTTTCTTTGATTCTTACATTGATGAGTGCAATAGTTGCCTTTACTGCAATCCTTGGTGGTGATGTTGAGCTCAGCAATACAAAAGGCAAAACCTTTTTGTTACTACTCTTTGAATTATCAGCAATCGCATTATTCTCTTCTACAAACCTATTTTTATTTTATATTTTCTTTGATTTTGGCGTTATAATTGCATTTTTTATGATTTATCTTTATGGCGGTGCAAACAAGCGCAGAGCTTCATTAAAGTTTATTGCATATGAATTCAGCAGCAGCATGCTTCTTCTTATTGCAATAATACTACTTTACACTTCAGCCCATACCTTCAACATCAATTTAATAATACAAAATATTAATTCAATAAATTCCTCAACACAAATTATAATTTTTACATTACTATTGATAGCATTTATGATAAATATGCCCATATTTCCATTCCATTCCTGGCTTCCAGACGCATATACAGAAGCACCTACTCAAGGATCAATGATTCTCGGTGGTATACTCTCGAAATTCGGAGGATATGGATTGCTATTGACATTCCTTATGCTTCCTATATCTCATACATATAATATACAGGTTATACTGCTTATACTTGGAATAATATCAACATTTTACGCTGCATTTATATTGATGTCAAGGCATGACCTTAAAAGAATAATTGCTTATTCAGCAATTATAGAGATGGGCATCGTACTTGTCGGAATTGCTTCACTCACAAAAATAGGATTTGATGGTGCTTTAATTGTATTATTTGCACAAGGCGTTACAATTGCATTGATGTTTATAATTGCAGGATCAATAGAAAAGGTATTTGAAGAGAGAGATACAAGGTTCCTAAGAGGAGTTATAAAGAGCACATTATCAGATGCATACTCATTTACAATAGGAATCTTTGCGCTTGGCGGCATTCCTTTGAGTATAGGATTTATAGGTGATTTATTAATCTTTACAGGTGCACTAAATTCATTTTCCATATTTGGCATCATACCTTTATTTGCATTATTGATTGGTATTTTATTCTTATATTATATAAATAGCAAATCAATCTTAAATACATATGGAGAAATCTCAAAAAGCATAAATTCTGTAAAAATTGAGCAGAAATTAAGCTATGCAATATTAATATTTACACTGTTCTTCTTCGGAATCTTTCCCTTTTTATTCACAAATTTCTTCAAGTTTCTGATTTGAGTGATTTGAAGCTCCAACGAAAAATATATTAAATTTTGTATATATAATATATATTAAAGTAGATAATAATATTTCTTCTCAATTTTTATAATTTTGATTCTATTTTTAATACAAACAAAAAATAAAATAAAAAATTAATGTTAATAATGTTAAATAAATAGATATAATAAAAGGTGAAAAAATGAGTGATAGTAGAATTGGAAGCGGACAACAAGATTTATTCCTACCTGAGGGTACAAGCAGGCTCCTTGGAAGGAATGCACAAAGATATAACATTGCTGTTGCAATGGCTGTCGCCAATGCAATAAAAACGACACTTGGACCAAAAGGAATGGATAAAATGCTGGTCAGCGATTTAGGAGATATTGTGATAACAAATGATGGTGCAACAATATTAAGCGAAATGAATGTAGAGCATCCAGTAGCAAAAATAATGGTAGATATAGCAAAAACACAAGATAAAGAAGTTGGTGACGGCACAACCACAGTTGTAATTCTAACAGGAGAGCTGTTGAAGAAAGCACAAGAGCTTCTTGACAAAGGCATACATCCAACAACAATAATTAAGGGGTACAAGATGGCAGCAGACAAATCAACAGAAATACTCAAAGAAAAGGCTCAGAAAGTTGACATAAATGATGATGCAATCCTTCAAAAGATAGCAATGGTTTCAATGGGTTCAAAGAATATAGGCGATGATGAAACAAAAGCACATCTATGCAAGATTGTCATAAAAGCAATAAAGCAAGTCATGGACAAAGATGCAGCAGGTAAGATTGTAATCGACCACGACTATATAAAGATTGAAAAGAAGCCAGGAAAGAGTGTTGCAGACACTGAATTCATTAATGGTGTCCTTATCGACAAAGAAATCGCACACCCAGGAATGCCAAAATCTTATACTGATGCAAAGATCGCGCTGCTTGATGTTGCTTTAGAAATAGAGAAAACAGAGGTTGATGCAAAGATAGAGATAACATCACCAGAGCAAATGCAGACATTCTTACAGCAGGAAGAGCATATGCTCAAGGAGATGGTTGAAAAGATAAAGAAGGTAAAGGCAAATGTAATAGTAACACAGAAAGGAATTGATGATGTTGCACTCCACTATTTAGCAAAAGCAGGAATAATTGCAATAAGGAGAGTAAAGAAGAGTGATATGGAGAAGCTTTCAAGAGCAACCGGTGGTAAGATTATAACAAGCCTCGATGATCTTAATGAATCGGACCTCGGCTATGCTGGGTTGATTGAAGAGAGGAAGATTGGAGGAGAGCAGATGGTGTTCATAGAGAAGTGCAAGAACCCGAAGAGTGTTACAATATTTGTAAGAGGAAGCACCAATCAGATAATTGATGAGGGAGAGAGATCATTGACTGATGCAATAGGTGCAGTGTCAAGTGCTATAGAGAGTGGCTATTACAACTATGGTGGAGGCGCTATAGAAGTTGACATAGCAAATGGACTAAGGACTTTCGCAACAGACGTTGGCGGAAGAGAGCAGCTTGCAGTGCAGATGTTCGCAGATGCACTTGAAATAATACCTACTGTATTGGCAGAAAATGCCGGAATAGATCCAATAAATATATTAATGCAGCTCAGGAATAAGCACAAAACAAAAGATGGAGCATCATATGGGGTTGATATTTTCAAGGAAGGCATAACAGACATGGCTGCAAAAGGTGTATTTGAGCCTATGAAAGTAAAACAGCAGGCAATATTAAGTGCTGCAGAAGCTGCAGAAATCATCTTAAGAATTGATGATATGATTGCATCAAAAGGCAGAGCGCCTTCAGGAGGAGCAGGTGGCGCAGGAGGAATGCCAGAAATGGGAGAATAATAGTAGATAATTAATTATTTTTATTTTTTTTTCTTTTCTTTTTCTTTTTTCTTTTTTATTTTTTTATTTATTTTATATTTATTATTTATTATATTTATATTTATTATAA
>JBMFSA010000015.1:0-15421 GCA_049967795.1 Candidatus Micrarchaeia archaeon
GCAAGGAAGTTGATAGCGAGGAATTTGCGCATGCCCTTGGAAAAAAGATAAAAGGAAGATATATGAAAATTGTAAGTTATTATTCAATAAAAAAATAAATTTATTCTTTATTATTAATTTTAATATTTTTTTATTTTAAATTATTTTTAAAGAAAAAATAAAAAAGGATAAAAACATTTGCTTCAATTATATATTATGCTTTATAATTATATTGCAGCATTCGTGCTTATTGTCTTTGCGTTTCTTGTTCCTCTTGTTTATTTATTATTTTCTGCACTTATAAGGGCAAAGAGCAAACCAACCAAAGTTAAGCAAGAGCCTTATGAGAGTGCAGAAGAAAGTTTAGGAAGTGCACAGGATATAGAAAGTGAATATTTTCCTTTCTTCGTCTTATTTTTGCCATTTGAATTTATTGTTATTATATTACTTTTATGGTCGCCGCTTGCAAAATCAATGACATTGAATGATAATATTCTTATAATAGGACTTCCATTGCTTGCAATGTTCTTCAGTGCAATAATTTATAAAATTATAATAAACAAGTGATATTTATGGCTCAGGAAGATAATAATCAAATTAATAAGAGTGCTATCAATACTAATATAATTGAAGAAAATAAAACAGCAGAGAAGGAGTTTACGGAAGAGGAAGTTGCAAATGCAAGGGAAGAGATGAACAAACTTGTTGTTGATTCATTATCAAGATATGAATCAAAGCCGAATGTTATGTTCGCAAAATTGGAAGAGTTAATACAAGCATTTTCAAAACCAGTTGTAAAATGGGCACGCACAAATTCACTTTGGCCATTGCAGTTTGGACTTGCATGTTGTGCTATGGAGCTCATGGATTTTGGTGCTTCAAGAGTTGATGCAGAAAGAAAGGGATATCTGCTATTTAGGGGTACACCAAGGCAATGTGATGTGATGATCGTTGCAGGTTGGGTTACAAAAGCAATGATGCCGAGAATTAAGAGATTGTATGAGCAGATGGCAGATCCTAAATATGTTATTGCATTTGGTGAATGTGCAACATCTGGCGGCCCGTGGTGGGAGAGTTATAATATAATTAAAGGTATTGATCAAGTTCTACCTGTTGATGTTTATGTTGCAGGATGCCCGCCAAGGCCTGAAAATTTATATGCTGCGCTGATGAAGTTACAGGATAAAATAAAAAGCCAAAAATAGAGTGGAATATATGAATGATATAGAAACAATTGAAGTTGATGAAAATAATTTAATTAAAATACTTGAAGGGAAAAAGTCAGAAGGATATAGATTTCTAAAAAAGATTACTGCTGTTGATTATAATAATTACTTGAAGGTTGTTTACATATTATATAATATTGATACAAAAAAAGAAATTTTAATTGAAGTTAAGCTCCCAGAAGAAGAACCTAAGATCAATACAATCATGAAGTTGTATAAAAGTGCAGATCTGTATGAAAGAGAGCTGTCAGAGATGTTTGGAATAGAGATAATAGGAAGAAAGGCAAAACGCCTTCTGCTCGAGGAATGGGATGGTGCAGAAGCACCTCTACGCAAGAGTTTTGTTTGGGGCAGAAAGGATTACAAAAAATTATAATTTGTGATTATATGCCTACAATGAGAATAAATGTTGGTCCCGTACACCCAAGCACACATGGTGTCTTGAGGCTTGTTGTAGATGTTGATGGAGATACTATAAAAAGAGTAGAGCCACACATTGGATTCCTTCATAGAGGAGTTGAAAAGTTATCTGAAACAAGAATGTACATGCAGAATGTATCATATTATAACAAACTTGATTATGTTGCTCCATTAAGTTGGGAAGATCTATACGTTGGAGCGGTGGAGCAGGCAATGGGTATTGAGGTCAAAGAAACAGCCCAGTATATAAGAGTAATTCTTCTTGAATTCCAGAGAATTGCAAACCACCTTCTATGGCTTGGAACATTCTGCAATGATCTTGGTCAGATGTTCACTGCATTTATGTGGACTTTTAGAGAAAGAGATAAGATCCTTAAATTCTTTGAACATGTAACAGGACAGAGGATGTTTTATAATTATATGCGCTTAGGTGGTATAAGAAAGCCAGTGCCTCCAAACTTCAAAGATGAAGCTTACCAACTTACTGATTATCTTGAAGCAAATATATCAGAATATACAAAGTTACTTGATGCAAACAGCATCTTCAAGGAAAGATTAAGAGGTGTAGGTGTATTGAGCACTGAAGATGCAATAGAGTATGGAGTATCCGGGCCTGTTCTAAGAGCTTCAGGCGTTTATGAAGATGTCAGAAAGAGCTATCCTTATTATATTTATAACAAGATAAACTTCTTTGTCCCGCAGAAATCAGAAGGCGATTCATTTGCAAGGTATCAGATAAGATATGAAGAGATGTTTCAGAGCATCAAAATAATAAGGGATGCACTTGCTGCAATGCCTGATGGTGATGCGGTGGGAAGCCCAGTAAAGCTTATTGTTCCGCCAGCTAAGGATGATATTGTTATTGAAAGACGGGAGCTTCCAAAAGGTGAAGGTCTTATATATATGGTTCCAGACAAACAAAAGCCTTATCGCGTCTCAATAAGAGCACCTGCATTTGCAAACCTCTCTGTACTTCCGAAACTTGTAGAGGGTGCAAAATTTGCAGATCTATTTGCAATATTAGGAAGCCTTGATATTGTAATGGCAGAAATAGATAGATGATGTTAGAAGATAGTATTTAAAAATAAAGAAAATATATAAATAGCAAAAGATAGGTATAAATATTATTTATGCTGCAATATGGATCTGTAGCGCAACTTGGATAGCGCACTCGGCTTCGGACCGAGCGGTTGCGGGTTCAAAATTAGTTAAACATTATACTAATGAAACTCCCGCCAGATCCATATAAATAATAAAAAGTGAATAAATATGATGAATAAAGCAAATAAAAAAGAAATAAAAGAGTATAAATTAAATATAGATATTAATAATTTATCAATAGAAGACTTAACAAATTTCATAAACAAAACAAATGATAGAATTAATCAGGGAAATGGATTGCCATATATAGCATTGAAGGGAAGCGAAATAAATGGAGAAATTACTAATATATTGGTACTAGTCTCTGACAAGGAATTAGAGAAAAAAGATATAGAGAAAATAGAAAATTTATTAAATAAAATAATTAACTCTTATCAAAATAAGCAAAATATGAAAGAAGAGCATCAAGGATGATGGAGCGCAAATTCAAACTCTTCTAAAGTCTGCTTATTTATAAGTTCTCCTGGCTTGTATAGCCTATTATTCATTAATATATTAAATGTCTGCCCAGTCTTGAGGTCAAGTGCAATATTTCTAATTTCATTTCCCAGAATGTCCACCTCATAAAATTCAATTTCATTCTTTCTTACCAAATTAATTGTTGCTGAAATAAATTTATTATCTAAATTGGTATTAAAACCAAACAACCTTGCTTCTGCGCTACCATCAATTTTATTTTTCTTTAAATAAGATATTATATTATTTAATAATAAATAATTGTTGTATAACCTTAGAGCAATTAATTCTTTTTTATCTACATTATATAAGGTCAAAGCGGCATCATAGGATAAAGAAGTAAAAGCAGCATATCTAGGCCCCAAAATATCATATTTTAATATTTTGAATTCGTCTGTTTTAATATATACAGCATCATCTTTGTCCAACAGCGATTTTGAAATTTGATGTCTCTCATTAAAACTGAGTATGAATCTAGAAGTATTTTCAAACTTTAAATTTTTTAGTATTTTATTAAAACTCAAGCCACCACTTATTATTATTTTACTTATTTTATTTTAATTTATTATAAATAATTTTTTATTGAAATATTACATTAATAATAAAACTTATATAATAAATATATTATAGTTATCTTTTCTACCTTTTCATATTTTTTATTTTATTTTACTTTAATTTATCTCTTTTGCTATTTATTTATGTTAAAAAAGCATTAATATACATTTGTCTAACATATCAAAATTTATAAATATCAAAAAAGGACAAATACTAATTTTATCAGATTTAAAAAAATGAATAAATAAATTGTGATTTTATGAGTAATAATATTGATAATATTGATAATATTAGAAAATTGGGATTGAGGTATAGTACTGAAGAGTCTGTCTTGAGTAGCATATCTGTTTTGAATTCTGCAGAATTCGGCAGAATCATATCTGCAATGAATGCTATAAAAGATATTATAATCAAGAATGATGCTGGAAAAATTAATATACATCTAAATACTTTTGATCGTGCAAATCCTTCTATAACTATAGAAATAGGAAATGATGCGGATATTGTATATCCGTCAAAAATAAATAGAAAAGATATAAAAGAAATAAAAAATATTGTAGAAGATTATTATGCAGAAGGAAATATTAGAGGGTACAAAGAGATAAATGCTATGCTTGAAAAGCTGATAATAAATATATTAAAGAATCCTTTAGATCCTCAGTTTGATAAGATTTATAAAAAGAAGACAGTAGAAAAAATCAATAGATTTATAGAAGATTATTTGGCTGAGAGAAAGGAAGAAGTTATTATTAGAACATTATCTTTGATAAGAAAATATAATTCAGATAATTCAAATCCTATTGATTATAATACAGACAATATTGAAAGATCATTCGCATTGATAGGAGATATGCTGAATGATTTCAAAAAGCAGATTAATAAAAAATATGATAGTATATGGTTAATAAGAAAAGGAGGAAATGCAAAAAAGGTAAATAATAAAAAAGAGATTAGAAAAAATGAAGCACATATAAAAGAGATTAATCATAAGAGAATGATAAATGAAGAATATGTGGATGACAAAAAAGTCGTGTATGAAGCATTCAAGAAATTAGGTACTATATTATTTGTTATGTATGTTGTCTTAAATAAAGATTATTAATAAATGAACAATATCTTTTTATATGAATCAAATGAATCAATACAAAAAGATATATAAAATTGAAGGTTATAATATATAAGCAATAATGCAGTAATATTTATGCTGCTTTTCATGTGGTTAAATGAAAATAGATATTATAGAGCGTAATGATAAATATATGAAATTTGCATTTAAAGATCCGAAGTTAGGATATGCAAATGCATTGAGGTTGTATGGCGCTTATGGCGTTCCCACATTCGCAATTGATAAGATCACGGTATATGAAAATTCAAGTGCAATGTTTGATGAATATATTGCACATAGAATAGGTTTAGTACCAATAATAACACCATCAAAGAGCAAAGAGAATATGGAAGTAATGTTTACGCTAGATGCAACAGGCCCAAAGACTGTATATTCAAGAGAACTTGAATCAAGAGATGCAGAAGTAAAAGTAGCAAATGGTAATATTCCAATTATAAAGCTTGCAGAAGGCCAGAGGTTGAGGCTTGACGGAAAGGCTGTGCTTGGTCAAGGCTTTAGGCATGTTAAATTCCAGCCAGGTATTGTCTCTTATGAACAGCAAGACAATAATTATATATTTTATGTTGAGGCTTTTGGCCAGATGCCACCGATTGAAATAATTAATAATGCTATAGATAAAATAAGAGATGATATTGCAGACTTTAAAAAGGAGTTGAAGAATCTTTAATTTTTATGCGGAGGTGGCAGAGCTTGGCCAAATGCGCAGGACTGAGGCTCCTGTGTCTTTAGTGACTGCGAGAGTTCAAATCTCTCCCTCCGCATTAATTAAATTAATTTTGAAACATAATAAATAGATATAAATAATATATTGTATAAATAAAAAGAGCATAATATAAAAAAATATTAAAAATTAAATTGAGAATAAAAGAAAAAAGGTGATATAATGGTTTATATAGAGAAGGAGAATATTAAGGAATGGATTAATATACTTAAAGAGAGTGCAAAAACAAGCAAAAATAAAAAATTAATTGATGAAATAATTGATACTATAGAAGTTTCATCAAGAAAGAGGAGGGCAGTTAATTTATATAAAATCAACAAATTAACAAAAGATAATGATAATATAATAGTACCAAGAAAGGTGCTTTCAATAGGCAAACTTGATCATAAAGTTAATATTGCGGCACTTGAATATTCTGATAAAGCATTGAAGATGTTGAAGGATTCTGGAAGTAATATTGTTGATGTAAAGGATATGATAAACAAAAACAGCATACATCTAATAATTTAAATAATTTAATTTAAATAAAAATAAAAGCTAAAAAGATAAATATTATAGATATAATATTATAGATATAAATATTTAATTGAATGAATATTAATAACAAGAGGATTTTTATGAAGGATATAAATTTTTCAGATTATGAAGTTTATGATGCTAAGGATAAGATATTAGGAAGGGTTGCAAGTGTTGTTGCAAAGCGCGTACTTGAAGGAAAGAATGTTGCTGTCATCAATGCAGAACAGGCTATAATCAGTGGTAACAAGAAGGATATTATTGAGAAGTATAAGACGCGTATGGATCTTAAAGAGCGTTCAAATCCAGAGCATTCGCCTTATTGGCCTAGAAAGCCAGATCTGTTTGTAAAGAGGATTATAAGGGGCATGCTCCCATATCATAAGAAGACTTCTGGAAAAGAAGCATATAAAAGATTGAGAGTGTTTATAGGAACGCCAGAAGCATTGAAGGATGCAAAAAAGATTGATGTAAAGACCAAGGCACCTAAGGAGCTATATGTTGATTATATAAGAGTTTCAGAGCTTGCAAAACAGCTCGGTTATGAGTGATACTATGGCAGAAAAAAATGATAATATTCAAGTTCAAACTGAAAAAGTAGAAAATACAGGAGAGAAAGATGCACAGGCAAAGCGCAAGAAGAGAGTAACTAAAAAGGCGCAGCCTTCAAAAACGCTTGTCGTAAAGAGCAAGAGGAAGGAGGCAATTGCAAGAGCTTATATAAAGAAGGGATCAGGAAGAATAACATTTAACAGCAAGGATGTAAATGTTATAGAATCAAATATTATGAAAGCTTTTATACTTGAGCCGTTATCTATAAACAGCGCTGCAAAGGAGTACGTAAAGTCACTCGACATCAATATCAATGTAAGAGGAGGAGGCATAAGTGCACAGATGCAGGCTGCAAGAGGCGCAATTGCAAAAGGGCTTGTCAAATTCACAGAAGATGAAGCGCTTAAGAGGGCGTTCTTGAATTATAATAGAGCATTGCTCGTTGACGACCCAAGAAGAGTAGAGCCAAAGAAGTTCAAGGGTCCAAAAGCACGTGCAAGATTCCAGACTTCATATAGATGATTATTAAATATTATAATCAATAAAAATGTGATAGAATGTTAATGCCAGTAAGATGTTTTTCATGCGGCGCGGTCATTGCGGATAAATGGGAAGAGTATGAAAAGAAGGTAAAGATAGAAAAGAAAGATCCAAAAACCGCACTAGACGAACTTGGTATAAAGAGATTGTGCTGCCGAAGAATGTTCATAAGCAATGCAGAGCTTATTGATGATATTATGCAGTTCGGCAGATAAATTGGTAATTTTAATATTTTAAACAATTAAAATTTTAAATTAAATGGGGCCGTCTGCTAGCTTGGTAGGCTTCCAGCTTGGGGTGCTGGCGACCCGAGTTCAAATGGGAAAAGCGCCCTGAAAATCTCGGCGGCCCCATATTAAAAATATGGATAATTATAAAAAGATTGTATAAATAATATTATAATAATAAAATAAAAAAATAAAAGCAGATTTAAGAAATAAAGAATCAAAAAATAGCAAATGGTGTATTGATGGAAGAAATAGAAAATAATAATGAAGCAGTTAAACAGATTAATGATATAGAAGCAAAAGAGAATGATAAGTTGAATGAAAATAAAATTGATGATAAGGAAATTCAGAGTCAGAAAAACGAAGAGGATGATCTGGCAAATCCTATCTCTTATTTATTGGAAGCAGGGGTTCAGATAGCAACAAAAGTAAAGAGCGCAGGAATGAAGAGATTCATCTACAAAGTTAGAGAGGATGGATTATATTTATTAGATGTAAAGATGATAAATGCAAGAATCAAGATTGCAGCTTCAATGATTGCAAGATATGATCCAAAAGACATTGTTGTAACCGCTTCAAGAATTTATGCAATTGCAGCTGCAAAGAAGTTTGCTGAAACAATAAATGCAACATTCATAAGCGGCAGAGTAACGCCAGGAATATTCACAAATCCAAACAAGAAAGATTATATGGAGAAGAAGCTTATCATAATAAGTGATTCAAGAAACGAGAAGCAGGCTGTTAAAGAAGCCAGTATGGAGAATATACCAATTATTGCATTATGTGACACTGATAATTTAACAAAGTTTGTAGACTTGATAATACCTGCAAACAACAGGGGAAGAAGATCGCTTGCTTATATCTATTTCCTGCTTGCAAGAGAAGTGCTAAAAGAGAGGGGAGAAATAAGCAGCTACAATGAGTTCAATAAAGAACATAAAGTTGAAGATTTTGAAGCAGTTGTAGAGCAGAAGGATAAGATAATAATGCAGCCAGAAAAGCAGAGCACTGTAGTATAAAAAGCATCATAAAAATCTATATATAAAAATCTATAAAATATAGTTGATACTATGGATGTATTCAAAAAAGAAAAAAGAAATCTTACAACTTCGCCAGATCCAAATCCAAATCTTGATCTAAAATTATTAATAAGAAATAATTAATGAATATAGCAAATAAAATAAAAATTGTATTATTCAATATCTAAGAATTCGCTTGCCTCTTTTATTATTAATTTATCATTTTTGTTTTCAGTTAAAATTTCAAAAAGTTTTATTGGATCATATCTATTTTTGAAGTTTAAAGTATTTAAATTATCAATAAACATCTTCATACCCAGCTCCTTTATAGGCACTCCTTCAAGATTCCCACTCTTTATCTCATTCAGCCTTTCTTCACTCCCTTTATTAACCAGCTTGCTTGTATCAAATTCAATTGTTGACTTGTTTGAAAATTTGTTGACAATATTTTGAATTGGCATATCAATTAAATTATAACCTTCTGCAATCGTCCCCTCAACTTTTACCTTTATTATAGGATTATTTTCATTCTTTAATGCTTTATTGATTTCATCTTCACATTTATTTAAAAAGGATTCGGGAGTTGCATCATCTATGTTTATCTTCAGCATCTTGAATGTTCTTGAATTTATATCAATAAATTTATAACTGCTGTCGCTTGTATCAAATAATATAAATCCTTTCTTTCCAACTTCACTCTCTTTGAGCTGAGTGAGTACAGTGCTTCCTGCTATCAAGAAAGGCTTGTTGTGTGCTTTTGCTTCTACTCTATTATGTATATGCCCATCGACATATAAATCAAATCCTTCTGGAAGATCATCATAGTGCAGTGCATTTGTATCAAAAGGTAGCAGCTCATATATATTCTGATGAAATACAAATATGTTGAACATATCTTTTACAGGCTTGAAGTTCATGTTTTTTATATACTCCTTGACGCGCTCATCAGCAATGCCACCAAGACCTGTGATTGCAACTCTTTCATTGTTGAGCTCGATTATCACAGTTGATTCGCTCACATCCACAATCAAGCCTGCAAGCGCGAGTAGATTAAGCACATTCTCCTTTCCTTCAGTTGTTCTCTCATGCGTTCCGGGTATTGCAATAATTGGAATATTAGTATAAGATTTGCTGTTTCCATAGCTTCTATATTCAACAACCTTAGCACCCCATTCCTTCTTTGACAAATCCCTAAATAAATTTATTGCTTGAGCGATTACCTCTGGCTTTGGTGCGCGCTTGTCAAAGATGTCTCCAGGTAGAAGTATTACATCTGCCACTTCGCTAGCCTTCTCTAGCGCATCTCTAGCTTGAGCATAAGCATCATCATAGAATCTTTCATAACCTATATGTAGATCAGAGACAATCGCAATTTTTATAAAAACACCTTCCTATTTATTTTATTATTTTAATATTTTATTGAAATCTTTATTAATTCTTTTTGTTATATTTTCTTTTATTCTTTTATAGAGTATTTGTATTTATTTAATTTATATTTATTTTATATTTATTTTATATGCTAAAATAATATATTATATTAATATTATCAATAAATAATTATAATTATTATTGTATATAATCAAAATATCCTTTTAATATTTTTAATATGTAAGAAAGACTGCAATATTTTCATATTCTGAATAAATTAGATGTTTAATAGAAACAAATTAAACTTTAAATCTATTAAAATTTAAAAGTAAAATATAAATATCTAAATTTAATAATGAATGGACAATAAATTATTATGTGGTATTATGATTAATGATCCAAAAAAGGAAATGAAAAAAGAAGTAGATTACATAAAAAAAGATTTAAAAGATGATATGAAGAAGTTACTTTCAAGTTATGGGAAAAAAATTGAAGCATTAAAGAATGATAAAAGATTTGAAAAATGTGAAATTAAACAAGCTGAAAAATATCTAGGAGATTTTAAAAATAAGATTAATGAGCTAAATAATATTATAAATGATATTGAGATTAAGCTTGATGAAGGAGACAATATTATAAATGAAGAAAAGATAGAAGCAATTAGAAACAAAATTAAAGATAAAGTTAAGGAGTTTTTTTCTACAAAAATTCTGTTTGAAAGTTATGTAGCAACTTTGGCCTTTTCTATTTATTTGTATGGAGATAAAGATACTAAAGGTATTAATAAAATACAAAATAGAAAACCTATTGAAAAATTAAATGAAAATATTGAAGATATTAATAAAATGCAGGAATCAACTATTCAAAGGTTGCTTAGGGATGAAATAAATACAGATAACCCCTATTTATTTTCATTTTCTATAAAAAAATATCTAGTTGCAAGAAATATAATTGACAAGTATGTAAATAATAAAGATTATCAAAATAATATTTGGTATAAATTTATAAGAGATAGTTTTAATACAGCATTAATGAAATTCATAGAAATAGAATATACACACATGGAATTTACAATAAATGAAATTGATGATAAAAATTTAATTATAGCTGTTTTGAATGATCTCGATGTTGAAGGAGTATTAAAGAAAATATCAGAATATCATCCTGAAATATTTAACAAATATTTAATAGATCCTACAGACCTAAATGAAACACTTGAAAATGTTTACCATACATTTCTTGAGAATTTTGATCAAGAATCAATTAAAACTGGCACTCTATTAAAAAAAATATTTGATAAACGTGCTATAAATGTTATAAAGAATAAAGAGTATAATAAAAATAAATATTCAGAAAAAGAAAACCTTATAAAACCTTATTATATGAAGATGATTATTGGTGCATTTATGTTTTTGGAGGTTGTTGAACCTATGAATGGCGATCCACAAACGATATTGCCCAAACTTCTCGGAATGAATCTGTTAGAGCTTATAAATACTGTAGAAAATAATATAAAAAGAGGTGCTAAGAATATAAATAAGATGAGTAATAAATTTACTTCATCAATATATATTTGATTTTTTTTAAAATTTTATAAATTTTATATAATCTTTAATAACTCTTATTATTTATATTTTTATTATTATTTATATTATTTATTATTTTTTTATAATTTAAAAATTTTTCAATATTATATTAAAAATATTATAAGGTATAAATAAGATTTATCAAACAAAATAAACGAAAGGATTTTTATAATTATTTAAAGTAAAATGTTCAATGAAAAGGGGATTATATGTTAGTTGATACAATTCTTGCAATAATAATAGGGTTCTTGACAATATTCATTCCTGGCATTCTCTTTGCATTTGCTTTGTTAAAAAATACAAAGCTCCATATTGTAGAAATAGGTATACTTGGGTTCATCTTTGGATTTATAGCCCTTCCATCGTTAACATGGCTTGAAGCATACTTGATGAATACAATACATTTCTTTACATTCTCTCTTATACTTAATTATGTCAATTTTGCAATTTTAACAATTATAGGGTTAATACTCTGTATATGGCAGGGCGTTTTCAAGGACTTTAAGAAAAATTTTCTCGATTCAAGCAGATTGGAAGAAAATAAAATGAAAATGCCGAAGTGGGCATGGTATGTTTTCATATTAATAATTGCATCTGTATTTATAACAAGATTTATGAATATTAGTGTATCGCCAACATTCTATGAATTTGATCCTTATTTTGATATGATAAGCACGCAGTATATTTTAACATATGGACAGCAGATCCCATTTGACCATGCAGCATGGCCTGCTATAGCAACCGGAGTCAATCATAGAATGGAGCCTTTAATTCCTTATATAGAGGCTTATTGGTATGATATTGCAAATTCGTTGGGCCCCCATCTAACAACATTAAATATAACAATGCTCGGCCTTGTATCAGGATATTATCCTGCAATAGCGGCAGTATTGCTTACATTTGTAATATTCATGATACTTTACCATGAGTATGATTGGAGGATAGGATTAATAGGCGCAGGGCTAAGCGCAACAATGCCTGTACTCATAACCACATTTATTGCAGGAGAGCAGCTGCTTGAGCCTTGGGGTATATTTGCAATGTTCTTCTTCATTGCAGCATATGTAATTGCTGTCAAGGATATGAAAAGCAGAAGGCTTGCAATACTTGCAAGCATCGCATTTATTGCAAACTTTATAGGTGCACACTACTATACAGTTACAGTTGCAATATTTGCTTTGTATATACTCCTTCAAGGTTTAATTGATTTTATAAGAAATGATACAAAGAAAGAATTTTATGTGATGAATGGTATTATTATAGCTATAACTATCATATTCTTCATTTTCTATTATCCTTATGGATCAACATTACAGAATAGAACCCCTACAGCTTTAGGAATCCCTTCACCAATATCCTATCCATTATTTGCACTAATATTTGTTGCATTGCTGCAGTATCTTCCTTCTTACCTAAATAAACATAAAATTATATTCAAATCAACACTTACACAAAAGCAGAAATATCTTTGGCTATTTGCATTGATAGTTCTTGCATTGGCATTTGTAATGCTAACAAGCATTAGAAATTCTGTTGAAAAGTATCTTGCATTGAGTGTTCATTTTGTTACACCTTCAACACCATTATTCATGACAGTGCAGGAATATGCGCCTACCGGCTTTCTATATAATTTTGGCGCACAAGGTTTAGGTATTATTGCTACAAGCATTGCCGGAGTTCCTATTGTATTATGGACAGTCATAATAATAGCAGTCGCACTTCTTATAATTAAGATTATAGATACAGGAAGCAAGACAAGCATCCTCTATCTTGCAATTTCTATACCTCTACTGCTTGCAGGATTCTCAGAGGTTAAATATTTGCCACACTTTGGAGTTGCATACATATTGCTGTTCTCAATAATGATTGGCGAGCTTATAAGCCTAGCAGATAGGAACTTCAATATCAGCATATTCAAGAAAAGCAGCAATAGCGGCATTGCAAATGAAACACAGCAAACAAAGAATAATTATCTAAAAAGCATTATACTTGCAGTTGGTATATTTGCAGTTTCATCAATACTTGCAATAATATATCTTATCTATATATATCTTAAAGATGTTTATAAAGATCCAAAGATAAAGAAGAATATTCTTTACTTCATTGTATTTTTAATCATTATAATGGCGATTGTCGAAGCATTGAGCACATCGTTTGTATATAGTGAGAGTTCATCCTATATGGACTTAGGAGGAACTGCAATCGTTGCATTCACAACACCACAAAGTGCGCTTTGGGATACAAACGTGTGCAATGCACTATTCAAAGATGGATATCAACTTGGTGCAGGATTGTTCTGCAATCAGATTCCAAGCTATTGGCTCAATTCAATGTATTGGATAAGAGACAATGTAGGACCTAATGCACCAAGAGTATTGTCATGGTGGGATTATGGCGACTGGATAAACTGGTTCGGCAACAGCTACGCAGTATTAAGAGGAGACAATGCAGATCCGAGCGAAGATTATGCAGTTGCAGCCCAATATGTTTTAGGTTCACAAGACAACTATACACCAAAAGTATTGGCAGACTATATGAATGGAAATCAGATAGAATATGCTTTATTTGATGAAGATTTGATAGGAAAATGGGGCGCACTTGACTTCTTAGCATGTATACATGCAAACGAAACCAATTATACATATGCACTTAAAAATGGGCTTGGAACATCGCAATGTGAACTTCAACATGATCCACAATATGCGATTGTACCATTGCAGGCATTATATACAAACAGCAGCAACTTCAATGTAAATTATTACTGCAATATTTCAACTTCATCACATCTTTATGCAATTGCAATTATGAAACCAAATTCAACAATAGCCAACAGCGCTACAGAATGCCTTTCATTGACTCCAAATGCTAATGGAGCATACCAGTTCTATACAACAACAGGCAAGGCAACCAATTCTTTCTTATATCCAACGCCGATGGGTGAATTTTCAACACAGTCAAGCACAGGAGGAAATGTTACTTTAGTTGAATTTATGGTTCTTTATGCGCCGAACGCAAATGGAATTATAACAGATGCGCCTACAAAATACTACACTTCAAACTACTACAAAGCATTCTTCCTAGGAAACCTTCCAGGATTTACACAAGTATATCCAACAAATGCAACATCCTACAATGGAATAAACTTCATCAACTATACATATCCAGTAAGAATCTTCAAACTCAACAATTATACAGGAGGATTGCCACCTTCAACACAAAAGCCACCATGGGTAAAAAATAATTATTCAATACCTGCATAATAATTTTCATTATCATGTATAAAAGTGAATGATTATAATTTAAATATTTTTTTATTCTAATATAATTGCATTTTTTTAATTTATCTTGATAATAATTAAATATTAATAATAATTTATAGCAACAATATAGCAACAAATAAGTAGTAGATTATAAATTAATTAAAGAATAAATTTAACATATTATAAAAATTTATAAAGTTAATTATAAATAATAAATAAAATAAAAATAAATTAAATAAAAATTTAAATTAAATAATAATTAAAAAGGGCTTGTAGCTCAGCCTGGTTAGAGCGACGGTCTTATAACAAAATGTAAGTAAGCCGTAGGTCGAGAGTTCAAATCTCTCCAGGCCCATCTTGATTTATTTTGATAATTAAAAATAATCTAATATTTAAAATTAGACTTTTTCTATTATTTTTGAAAATATTTTTTAAAAATATTATAATAAAAATATATAAAAAGAAAGGATAGAAAATTTTTACACTTTATATTTAAAATTTTAATATTTATCAATATCTTTAGATATTTTTAATATATATTATTAATATCTTTTTTTGAAATTCTTATATAATTCTTTTTTAATTACTTCACAAAATAATTAATAGAGAAATAAAAAAATAATAATAATAATAATAATAATAATAATAATTCCACTAATTTATTAGATTGAATATTTTAAAGAAACCTTTTTAAATTTATCTTTTGTAA
>JBMFSA010000016.1:0-13533 GCA_049967795.1 Candidatus Micrarchaeia archaeon
AAATATTAAATAAAAAGTATTATATACTTTTCTATACATTTGTTTACTTTATTACATTAATGGAATTAAATAGAAATTTTTAAATACTTTACTGCTGTAATAATTATTGAGGTATGAAAATACCTCCTGATGTATCTCGTATGTACATCCTCGTTCAGCGAGATTCACCGGCAGGGTATCTTTGATACCCTGCAAATTTATTACTAATTTTCTTCGCTATCTTATTATAATTTTATTATCTAATTAAAAAGTAGAATAAACATAAAAAAAGAGAGATAAAAATTTTGAAGAAAATTAAAAAATAAAGAAGTAAAAATAAAAAGTAAAAATTAAAATAATCAATTCCTATTAATTATTATTAATATAATTATATTCTTTTGCTCCTAATTTGCTTATGTCTGCTTCGAATGCATTAAAACCTTCTTTTTTCAACGCGTCTATGAGATCAGTTGAGGAATTTCCTGCAAGAACTACTGCTAATCCACCTCCCCCACCACCACTTAATTTTGCACCATATTGATTATACTTCTTTGCAAGTTCAACTGTTTTGTTAAGCCCATTGCTGCTTACTTCAAGCTTATTTAATAGCTCATGATTCTTATACATCAATGCCCCCACTTCATAAATGTTTTTCTTCTCAAGCATTTCCAATCCTTTGATTGAACACTGCTCTATCTCATCAAATACTTTTGATATCTGATCTTTATCCTTGTTATATAATTCAGCAACATGCCCAACAGTTTCTGATGTCTTCTTCTTTGGCCCAGTATCAACAAGTATAAATTTGCATTTAGCATCTATATCCTCTTTTCTTGCACCTCTTTCACTATTATAGCTTACATATCCTCCAAAATAAGATGTATTTATGTCAATCTTTCCTGCACCTTCGCTTCTATGTATTATCTTATCTCCTTCTCTTGCAAGCTCTATCAGCTGGCTGTCTGGCATGTTCACATTAAGCAATTTTGTAAGAGCTACAGTGTATGCAACAGAGCATGCAGCGCTCGATGCAAGCCCTTTTGTTATTGGAATATCTGACGTTATTGATATATCAATATTTGACAATGATAGGTTCCTTTCTTTCCTTATCCTCCCTGCAATAACAACATATGGAAGAATCTCTTTATCAATTCTTTGCGCATTAACAAACTCTTCAATGCTCTTCCTATTAATATACTCATTATATATTTTATCAATCTCTTCATTTGTAATGTCGATATGTTTATTGAGATCTTTTAAATTAATTTCAAATGCTTTATTTTCATTGGCTAAATCCACTCTTTCAGCTCTGCACTTGGCATATAGGCTTATTGCAGCGGCAACAGACATCTTTCCATATACTACAGCATGCTCTCCAAACAGTTTTATGACTCCCGGTGCTAATACTTCAACACTATTCATATACCCACTCTCATATCAAAGATTTATCCTTTATTTAATTTATCAAATCTACTTTAATATAAAGGTTTTAGCGTATTCGTTTTTTGTCAATTATCTGATTATATACGAAAAATAGATTAGGATTCTTGGTATTCGGCTTCCCCATTAAAAATATTATATTTATTATGTATCAACCATCTGCGCCTTTCTTTATAATCTGGAATTATTTCATAAACAATATCCCAGAATGCTTTTTGATGATTTAATACTTTTGTATGTGTAAGCTCATGAACTATGACAGAGTCTAGTATTGGCAATGGTGCAAACAGCAGCTTAAAATTTATTCCAATATTTTTAGTCTTCCTGTTGTATGTGCCCCAATTAGATGAATTATCCCTAATTATTACCTTATTTATTTCTGAATTAAAATATTTGTTGTTGAATTCACCTATTCTTTTCTTTAAGTCTTCTTTGAATACTTTTGTAACAATCTTCTTCAACAGCAACATAGTATATTTATCTTTCTCCTGCTCTAGCATATCCTTTGGAATTTTAAGTAGAATTGTATCATTGAAATATGTTACACTTGGCTTTCCATTTTCAATGTCCAACTTTTTTATAAATATTTTTCTGCCGATAATATTGTAAAATTTTTCATTTGAAAAATCAAATTTGTCTTTTTTTAGATATTCAGGGTGTTTTTCCAACATTTTTATAACTCTCCGCTTAAGATTAGAATATGCATCATTGATCTGCTTGCTGTTGTAATAGTAAGGAAACCTTATTAGTATTGAATCATTGTCTATTGTTGCTCTTGCAGAAGATATTTTACTAAAAGCTTTTATTATCTTATATTTGTTATTGTTGATTTCAATTTCTTCCTCTTCAATTGCTTCCAATGCAGGCTTGTACATAAATTCCCTTTTTAAGAAGTATATTAATTTATATTTTATTATTTATTCTATAATTTGTTTTATTATTTATTATAATTTATTATTATAATATAATTTATTTATTATAATATTATTTTATTATTTTTATATTAATTATTTGTATTTATTTATTAATTTATCACTTATAATTTTAAGATGATGTAATGAGTAATTTGGATAATAAATTAGATTCATTTAGTGATAAAAAAAATATTGCAGAATATGCATTAAAACAAGCAGAAAAGATTTCTCAGTATGCTGAAGTTTATGTGGAAAATAGTATAGGATATGGCTATGCTATAGAGCAGGGAAAAATAAATGGGGGCGCATTCAGCGATAGAAGTGGAATGAGAATACGAATTATTAAAGAAGGTAGATTATATACACTTTCAACAAATATACTTAAAAAAGATAAGATTGATGAACTGCTGAGCAACGTAAAGAAATTCAAAAGTAAGCAGAACGGATTGTCAGAAGAGAAGGCTGCCAAGGATAATATTGTTATTAAAGAGAAAATAGATGTTAATGAAGAAAATTTTCTAAATACTCTTTACAGTTATGAGAAGATTTTAAAAACAAGGGCTTATGTACCTTATAGAAGTATTTATGGTAATTATGAAAGAGATAATACTTATTATATTAATACAGATGGGAGTGAAATCTCTTCAAGCATACCTTATGTAAGTGTCTTTGCGTCTTTTATAGTGCATGCAGAAGATAGGATAAGAGAAAGAATGTTGCAGCTTGGAGGTGTTGGTGGATTAGAAGCGCTTGACGGCGCAGATAAAAGAATTGCAAAGGAGGCGAGAACAATGAAGCATATACTTGAAAGAGGTGTATCACTACCTGATTATGAACTCAGCAAAATAAAAAATGTTGTAATATCGCCAGAAATAGCAGGAATTGCTGCACATGAAAGTGTAGGCCATCCAAACGAAGCAGACAGAGTATTTGGAAGGGAAGCGGCGCAGGCAGGGCGCAGTTATATAACAAAAGATAATTTAGGAATGAAAATAGGAAGCGATGCAGTAACTATTGTAGATGATCCAACGATAGAACACTCTTATGGATTTTATTTATATGATGATGAAGGTATAAAAGCAAGGCCAAAGGAGTTGATCAAGAATGGAATGCAGAATGAATTATTGCTCAATAGAGAATATGCATATGAGCTCAATACAAAAAGCAATGGATCTGCAAGGAGTGATAACTATACAAATGAACCTATTATAAGGATGTCAAATACATATCTGAAACCAAGTAATGAAGATATTAATGTGAGTGAGCTTATATGGGAGGCTAGAAATGGAATATATATTAAAAGTTTCACTGAATGGAATATTGATGATACACGAAGCTTCTCACTCTACCAAGGCAACGAAGCATATTTAATAGACAGAGGAGGCATAACAATGCCTGTATTAAACTTCAAACTTGAAACATCAACATTGGAATTCTGGAATGCGGTTGATGTTGTTGCAAATGATTTTGAATTATTTTTAGGTACATGTGGCAAGGGTGAACCAGAACAGGGCGTACCTGTAACAATGGGGGGTGCATCAGCACTCCTCAGATTTAAAAAGTAAAAAGTGACGATTATGAATATAAAAGTTGATGAAGAAAGCAAGGAAGATAAGAAAGGCAAAAAGATAGAAGCGATAGATATTGTCAATAAAGCAATGAAGAATAATTTTGATGAAGCAGTTTCAACAACTTCAAGTTATGATGCAATTTACATGAAGATAGTTGATTCGAAAATTGACTCTGTAGTTTATAAAAATGATAATTCAGGAAGCTTGTTTGTATCGCATGAAAAAAAGATTTTTGAAAGTGATATTCCTACTCTTGAGGAGCATGTAATAGATGCAAATATAGATAAAATAAAATTTCTTATGACCTCATTGAAGCCGAAGAAGGATTATAAAGGAATTGCACCTGGGCCATTCAAATATAAGCCGAGCAAGCACTTTGATAAGAAACTTGAAGAGCTTGATATTGAAGGCCTGTCTGATATAGCTCTTGAGCTCATCAACACTGCTTTGGAGAATGGAGGTAGCAAAATTTCAGGCATGCTTATATTAAAGAACAATAGATACTCATTAGCTACAAGCAAGAATGTTGATGTGAGTGATAAATCCAATTCATTAAGAATCTCATTAAGGGTATTCAATGATTATACTTCATATCAAGAAGTAACGGCTTCAACATCATTAAATGACATCAATCCAAAGAAATTCAGCAAGCATGTTACTGATGTCATATCAGATGTTAAGGAATATGGGCAGATAAGAAATGGCAAATATGATATTATATATATGCCAGCACCTGCAGCCAATCTGTTGGGATATGTGAATTTCTCTGCTTGTGTAGGCAACATTGAAAATGGAGACAGTTTTCTTACATTGAAAGAGATTGGCAGTGAAGTTGCTTCAAAAAATTTGACAATATATGATGATGGAAATGTTGAGAATGCTATTATGTCATCAAGCTTTGATGATGAAGGTTACCCTACAGGGAGGCATGCAGTAATAGACAGAGGAATATTCAAAACAAAACTCCACAATTATTCAACTGCAATGAAATATCATACAGAAAGTACAGGAAATGGAGGCTTAATAAATCCAGAGCCCAAGACGCTTGTTGTTGAACATAAAAAAGTATTGAATAGTATTGATGATCTTATAAAACAAGTAGGTAGAGGCATATTGATAACAAATGTATGGTATACGCGATTCAGCAGCTATCTAAGAGGTGAATTCTCAACAATGCCGAGAGATTTTGCAGTTTATATAGAAAATGGCGAGAAGAAGTTTATAATTAAGCAGAAGAATATAAGAGAGATTGTAGGAATAAGGATTCATGAAAATATGATGAGGATGTTGAATAATATAGAATATGTAGCTAACGATAGAATTCAAGCAAGTTCGTGGGATGCAGGCACATATGCTTTTGTTCCTTCAATACTTGTAAGAGAGGTTGATGTAAGCACAATATAATGTTATTATAATATTTAAAGATAATAAAGATAAAATTAAAAATTATTGAAATATTTGAGAAAAAGTATATATATTTCAAGACATATTAGTACATATTTTATCTATATAAGTTATGATGTTTTGTATGGAAGATGTTCTGCGAGAGTCTTGCGGTGTTTATGGGATTATATCATTAAAGAGCGGAGGCAACGATGAAGGAAAAATTGCGTATAATATCTATAATGGAATATTTGCATTGCAGCATAGAGGCCAAGATGGCGCAGGAATAGCTACGATCTCTAGAAATGAAAATGATGATGCAAAAATTCATATAAAGAAAGGGGCTAATTTTGTTAATCGTGTTTTTGAAAATTATGATTTCTCTTTACTCAAAGGCAATCTAGGCGTCGGAAGTGTAAGATACCCAACAGTAGGCCAGTCAAGAGACACAGATGCACAGCCTTTTTATATAGAAAATGTTAGAGGAGGGCTTGCAATCGCCCATAACGGAAACCTTGTTAACTACAAATTATTAAGGAAAGAACTAACTGAAGAAGGCTTTAATTTTATATCAGATGGAGATGCAGAAATAATATTGTATATAGTATCAAGGGAGCTTAAGAAGAATGACAATGTATTTGAAGCTGTTAAACAAGTAATGAAGAAGCTTGAGGGAGCATATTCTGATGTAGTTGTTACTGGAAAAGGGGAGCTAATCGCATTTAGAGATCCACATGCAATAAGGCCTTTAGTATGGGCAATTCAAAGCGGACCAAACAGTAATAATATTACTTCTGTAATGGTTGCATCTGAAAGTGTTGCATTTGATATAAATAATGATAGATCAAATTCTATAAAACTTAAAGGAGAATTGATGCCAGGAGAAGTGCTGTTTGTTGAAAACAACAATAAAAATGAACTAATAATAAATAGAAAAATTGCATCAGACTCTGCAGACGTGCAAAGAAGACACTGCATGTTTGAATATGTCTATTTTTCAAGGCCCGATAGCATATATAATGGCGAATACATATATGATATAAGATTGCGATTAGGAGAGGAACTTGCCAAGATTATGCCAGTAAAAGCAGATATTATAGTTCCTGTCCCTGATACAGCAAGACCTGCAGCTGAAGGATATTCAAAAATCTCCAGAATACCTGTAGGCGAAGGACTGATGAAAAACAGGTATATTTCAAGGACTTTTATAATGCCTTCGCAGGATAAAAGAGAGGATGGTGTAAGGATGAAATTTAATACAATAAATTCAGTAATAAATGATAGAGACATAATATTGATTGATGACAGCATAGTTAGGGGCACAACATTGAAAAAAATAATCAATTTACTTAAAGAGAATGGTGCAAAGAAGGTGCATGTTAGAATAACTGCTCCTCCAATAATAGCGCCCTGCTTCTATGGTATAGATATGGCAAACCATAAACAGCTTATTGCATATAGAAACAACCAAGATATAGAAAAAATAGGAAAGGAAATAGGTGCGGATTCACTCGCTTATCAAAGTATAGATAGTTTAATTAAGGCAATAAATCTGCCAAAGAGCGACCTATGTCTCGCATGTTTAAATAGCAACTATCCAACAAAAGAAGCTCAAAGAATTGCTGATGAGATGGTGAAAGTAAACAATGATAAAGGAAGATACTACGAATAAAGATAGAGTAAATAATAAAATAAATAAAAAATAAAATAAATAAAAAAAATAAAATAAAAAAACAAAAAATAAAGCTAAATAATTATATTAGATTTGAAAAAGATTCTATATTTATTTCAAATGCAGCGATAGGATATCTCCACGCAAAATTTTCAAGAACTTTTGGTGATACTTCTCCTATAATTCCTATATTTTTATACTCGTTGTTGGCTTTATCTTTTATATTTATGCGCCCACATCTACCTTCAATAAAGCTGCTGTGGTTCTCTTCATCAACATCATATTCAACATTCAATATATTCATCAACATATTAAGAATCTGCTTAATATCTGTAAATGTCGCTTGCTGATCTGTTATTATCACAGATAATTTGGTTATATTCTTATATCCAGTTTCAGTTCTATCATCCCTTGCACATACATCATTAATTTCAAATAATTTTATAGGAATGCCGAAGCTTTCATTCGCCTTTAGCGCCCTCAAGAGCTCAGGCATAATCCAAGTCCTCATTGTATTAATCTCCTTGGCTTTTGCATCTGGTATCTCTATATTATCGCTTGGCTTGATATTCATATCATCATACTGATATTTTGTATTTGTGAGCGCCAAAGTCAATGCTTCTGTG
This sequence comes from Candidatus Micrarchaeia archaeon, assembly GCA_049967795.1. Taxonomy (GTDB): domain Archaea; phylum Micrarchaeota; class Micrarchaeia; order Micrarchaeales; family Micrarchaeaceae; genus JAJZYD01. Next base: position 7,586 of record JBMFSA010000016.1, read on the forward strand.
AAGCCCATCCCAATAAGCAGCGATCTTATAAATTCTGACATTTTTGTTTTCTTCAGTGTATTGCCGAATGTTGAAACTGAAGGAATCTCAGGCTCCATGTTTGATAATTTGTACGCGCGCGCTATGTCATCAACAACATCAATCTCATGGAGTATGTCTGCTCTATAATAAGGAATAATAATCTCTATCTTATTCTCTACTTTGTTGAGCTTTGTAACCTTGTAGCCCATTCTTGTCAATAGCTTTTCTAATTCTTTGAGTTCAATATTTAATCCAATAACTTTTTTTACATAATCATTGCTCAGCTCCATTATATTCTGTTTTGTTGAAGGATAGAATTTTGAAATCTTTCCATAGTTGACTTTTACGGTGTATATTTTTGCACCCATATCTGCAAACATTGATGATAAAATATTAATAAGCTGCTCAACTCTTGATTCTGTAATTCCAGTAACTTCTACAATAATATCTTTTGTATCCTCATCAACCTTTCCTATCAATCCAGAATTTATTATAGGAGGCATTGATAAAATATTCTTTTTGCTGTCTATTAATATAGGAAACTCTTTTGCATTCTTAAGCAGATGTCCATACTTTATTCCTTTTTCATGTTTCTCAAGAATTTCAAAACCAGTCATTACAACATCTGCATTTAAAGGCTTGAATGAAATTTTATCAGGGGTCTCTGCAGTATAATATATAGGAGGTGTTATCTTTTCTAATGGATAGATGCCAATAGCTGCGCTTCTTCTGTTTCTGCAGAATGTTCCATGCAGCTTTTCTTGTGTTTCTATTATATCGTCAAGTCTTTCTTTGCTCATCTTTAGATTTTTTGCAATAAAAGCTGCTATATAAGGCCTTACTGCTTCAACTTTCTTATCAACAAATATTTCGATGTCTGATTTCTCAAACTTGTACTCTTTAAATTTATCAATCCCTAAATAATTTTTTAGGGCTCTTGCAAACCCTTCATCAGAAAGCATATCCGGCCTGTCAGGAGTTATATCTATATAGAGCATTTCATTGTCATATTTATCAAGCTCCATACCAATATCAAAAAGAATATCCTCTAATTCATCTATGCTTAGATCCTTGCCAATGAGATCTTTTAAACGCTTCTTGCTCATTTCGAGTATTGTCATTAGATCACAATAAAATAATTATAATTTTGGATAATGATGGTTTTGTATAAAATCAATCTTGCATTCATGCCCTAAAATTTCCCTTATATCATTAATATCATAAACAATCATTGCAAGCCTCTCAAGAGCAAGCCCCCAACCAAGTACGCTTGTATTTACATTATAAGGGCGCAGCGCTTCAGGCCTGAAAATTCCACTGTTTGCAATCTCCAGCCATTTTTTAAAGTGTTTGTGGTAATAGAATACCTCCATGCTCGGCTCTGTATATGGATTATAAGTTGGTTTGAATTTCAAATCATTGATGCCGAGCAATGAATAGAATTCTTTGAGATACCCCATCAGGCTTCTTAAATTAAGATTATCTGCAAGCACAAACCCTTCTATTTGATGAAATTCTGCAAGATGTGTTTTATCAAGATTTTCATTCCTGAACACCCTTCCTACTGAAAACATTTTTGTTGGATTCTCAACAGACTTGAAAAGATTCTTAAAAGTTGAAGGCGTTGAATGCGTCCTCAGCAGCAGCTCCTTTGCAATATTTTCATCCCATTTATATTGATAGCCCAAAGAGCCTGTATCATATCCATTCTCTTGAACCTCTTTGACCTTCCTGACAAGCTCAGAACTCGGCAGTCTTCCTTTTTTATTTAAATAAAAAGTGTCTTGGACATCCCTTGCTGGATGGTCCTGTGGTATAAACATGCTGTCCATATCCCAGAATGCAGTTTCTATCCATGCACCCTCCATCTCCTTAAACCCCATAGCAACAAATGCATCAATTACATTGTCGATTAGATCAGACAAAGGATGAGACCTGCCAAGCTGCATCAAAGGAACATTTGCTTTAATATCATATTTTCTAAATTTTTTATACTTCCAACTCTTATCTTCTATTATTTTGCTATTCAGCATTTCTATAACATCAACATTCTCTTCGCTGATATTTTTGTAAATTTCCTTTCCCAACTCTGTTACGCTTATCTCTTTATTATCAACTATCTTTTTCTCTACAAGCCTATTCAATATTTCTTTTACTTTCTTTGTTTCTTGTTCACTTAATGCTTTTGCCTCTTTAATCTTTTTTATCAATTCTTCAACATCCCTTATCTTTGAATCATCATTATTCTTCAATTTAAGAGTAGCGGTGCCGTTGTTGTTTTCAATATCTATAAGATTATATCGCTTCAATATTCCAACAGCAATATTATACTCAATTTCATCTAATCCAAAATGCTTTATAGAGCTTAATGTTGCATTTTTATTTTTCAATAAATATTCAAACAAACGCTTCTCAGGTAGCCCTTTAATTAGAGCATCCTCGCCGCGTTTTGTAAGTATATATGTTTCAATAGGCTTTGATGAAATCTTTATAAGCTGCTTATTCTCAAGCCATAAAAGATTCCTAGATAATCTGGCATACTCCCATTTTAAATTGTTTTGAAGTGCTGTAAAATTAGTAAGCTTGTTCTTAATAATATTAATCAATAATATGCGTTCATCTTTTGAAAGCATCTCTGAAATATTATTTAACTTATTTTCCATTTTATAACCTAAATAATAAATAAACTATAAAATAATATTTTAATAATTTTAATAATATTTTTAGATTTTACTATACAATATTAACATTCATAAATATAATAATATGATTATAATTTGTAAATATATTATCAATTAATTATTAATTAAAAATTAAAATATAAAAATATAATAATGATATGTATATAATATTATTTGTAATTAATATTATTTGTAATATAATAGTAATTATAATTTTATAATCACCAATATAAATATTAAGTATTAATATTAAGTATAAATATTAAGTATTAATTAAGTATTAATATAAATCTTAATGAATAAGAATAATAATAATTAATAAAATATAAATTTTATTTTTTTATTTTTGTTATCTTTATTATAATTTTATTACAAGGGCTCGTAGCTCAGTTTGGCCAGAGCGGCTGGCTTTTAACCAGTAGGTCAGGGGTCCAAATCCCCTCGGGCCCGATTTCTTATTTTTATCTAATTTTCATTCAGATAGGCAAACTTTATAAAATGCAAAGAATTATAAATCTAAATGTTTATAAGTTAAATAACAGAAATAAAGCAAACAGCTCTATTTCTAAGTTAAAAAACAAAAGTGAATTAAATGGCAGAAGAAGAAGGGCCTCAAGAATATAATAGAGGCGAAAGAAGAGGAGGAAGAATGGGCGGCGAAAGACACGGCCCAAGAAGAGGAGGAATGGGCATGAAGCCCGATTATTTTGCACCAAAGCCTGTAAAAGTTGGAGATGAGGTTGAATTAACAATCGAATCAATAGCTGGAAAAGGCGATGGTATCGCAAGAAAAGACAACTTTGTAATTTTTGTAAAAGGTACAAAGGTCGGTGATAAAGTAAAGGTAAAAATCACCGAAGTTAAGGCAAGATTCGCTATTGGAGAAATTATTCCCCAATAATTGATTTGAACCTTAATAAAACATAAATTTCAGCTTAGAGCACTTTTAATTTTTTCATGAACCTATTTTCTTTTTTATAAATATTTCGAATTTTAAGGAATTTATTAAATACCACTATTTTTTTAATATCTTCATCAGTTGCTTATACTCTAGAGTATTAATTATTTTCTCTTTTGTAAGCCATCCGCGCCTTGCCATACCCACACCTAACCTCATATAATAAAGGTGCGTAGTTCTATGCGAATCTGTATCAATTGAGAATTTTAGATTATATTTTGAAAGAAGAAGTATGTTGGAATCATTAAGATCAAGCCTGTTCGGGAAAGAATTGATTTCAAGCGCTACATTATTCTTCTCTGCAGCTTCTGCAATCTTCTCTATATTAACCTTGTAAGGTTCACGGGTGCCTATAAGCCTTCCAGTTGGATGGGCAAATATATTTACCAATCCAGTTTCAAATGCATCAATTATGCGCTTAGTCATTGCCTCTTCGCTGAGTGAAAGCTTTGAATGCACTCCAGCAACAACACAGTCCATATCTTCTAAAGTTTTGTCTTTGAGGTCAAGACGCCCGTCTTCAAGAATATCAACTTCAGCGCCCTTCAACACTTTTATACCTTCAAAATCAATATTGTCTATTCTTGCAAAAAACTCTTCAAACTGCTTGTCATTCATACCATGCGCAACTTTAAGGCTCTTTGTATGATTGGTAATTGCAATATATTCATAATTCAATTTTTTTGCTTCAGCAACCATCTCCTCAATAGTATTTGCGCCATCAGTTTCTTTTGTATGGGTATGAAGATCGCCATGAATATCACTAAGCTCTACAAGCTTTGGTATCCTATGCTCCTTTGCAAGCTCAAGCTCACCTCTTCCTTCCCGCATCTCTGGTGGTATATATTGGAGGCCAAGCTGTTCATAGATGCTCTTCTCATCGCTTCCCCCCACATTTCTGCCTTTCTTATCAAACAAACCATACTCATTCAGCTTGTATCCTTTGGATATTGCAATCTGCCTCAGCTCTATATTATGCTCTTTGCTGCCTGTAAAGTATTGTACAGCCGCACCAAAGCTCTCGGGCTCAAGAACTCTTAAATCACAGCTTAGCCCCTCTTTAAGCCATACTGTTGTTTTTGTAGGACCTTTTGAGATAACCCTATCGACATCATCAAGTGAAACAAAGAAGTCCATCACTTCATTCTGTTTGCTTGAGATTGCAAGTATATCTAAATCACCAACTGTTTCCCTCATTCTTCTTGTAGATCCGGCAATCATTATTTTATCAATCAATCCGCTTGAAGATAATTTTTCAACAATATTATCAGCAATTGGAAGTGCATCTCCTAAAAGCATGCGCCCTTTGCTCTTCTCATATATTTCAATCCCCCTCTTTATAAGATCTTCACTTCTTTTTCCAAATCTTTCAAGCTTCTCAATCTTATGCTCTTCTATTGCCTTTTTAAGATCTTCTATATTTTTTATCCCCAGTTTCTTGTATAGAATTATTGCCTTCTTCGCGCCCATTCCTGTAAGTGAAGTAAGCTCGCTCATGTTTATTGGATATTTTTTCTTAAGATCTTCATACTTCTTGATTTTGCCTGTCTTTATATATTCTTCAATATGCATTGCGATTGTTTTACCTATTCCAGGAAGCTCCATCAATGCTTTTATACCCCCTCTTTTGTATATATCTTCAATAGGTTCTTGAAGGGTGCCTATAGTAAACGCTGCTTTTTGGTAAGCTCTAATCTCAAATTTTGAAGTAGCAGTTTCTTCCAAGCTTAGCATCAGTGCAATTTCATTAAACAGCTTCTCCAAATCTTTATTGTACATAATCAATCTTCCCAAATCTTCCTTATACAATATAAATAATTAATAATTCCATAACAATTTAAATATATCTATTAAAATTAATAAATTTAAAGAAAATAATAGTGTAAAAATAATTTGTTTAAATTTGAAGCATATAAAATTATATTCTAATGTTGCTGTTGATGATAATATAATAAAACTTCAAATCTTAATTGTAAATGAACTTGTCGAATTTCAGTATTAAAATAATAAAATTTGATAAAAAAAAGAAGGTTAATTTTAATAAATTACTTAAATTACTTTTATTTTATTTTTCTCTTTCTACGTTACATTTGCTTTTACTGTGTAGTTTCCAATCTGAGATATAGCATATAATTTTGGAGATGAACTATCAGACACCGAAACAAAATATTTATATATAGATTTTAATGTAGTATTAAAATAATCAATCTGAGCACCACAAGTGCTACAACTAGATCCAAGTCCAACATATGCATATTTACCATTTGGGGTGATTGCAACACCAGCAG